>JAQGOY010000147.1 GCA_028293375.1 Verrucomicrobiales bacterium
GGATAAGCACAAGGCCCAGGTTATAATTCCCTTCAAAAAATGAGGGATCAGCCTTCACAGACTGCTGGTAAAGAGTGGTCGCCTCGGAGAGGTTTTCTTTTTCCTGCGCGATGGTGGCGAGACCGAACAGGCGTTGTGCCTCCTTGAGGTTTCCAACATCAATTCGGGTGGTCCTGAATGGGTATCGGACAACAGCGGCCCTGGGTGGAAGCGGGGTGATATTCGGGTTGGAGGAGACCAGTTTTGAAGGTGCGTTAGTTTCAGGTGGGGTATCTCTAATGGGCTGAACGGGATTACTCCCTTTGTTTTTAGTGGTGGAGGTGAACCAGGTAGCAGGATTTAATTTTTGCAGAACGCCAGTTTTCTTTGGCTTCTTATCGCTCTCACTGATATCGCTCGAAATGGGGATTTGGGGAGATATTGAGTTGGTTCCTGCAACTAATTTTGATTCACCCGAATTGGTGAGAGTGACAGGAGGATTAGTCTGTTTTACAGGGTCGGCAACGACTTTTGGAACCATGACCTCTTTGGGAGGGTCCGGTAATTTTGTGACCCGGAGGGGTTCGCGATTAGTCTGGACAGTAGGCACGCTGGAGGGGCGGGGCGCCAGGAGTCCCGGTTTGCCGCCGAAAGGAAGCTCAGAACGTGGGACCAAATCCCGTTCGACACGGGCAACCTGGGAGGTTTGTGGATTAGCTGTCAGAGGCCTTGGGATAGTGTTTTCGGTGGCCACGACCGCAGTGGTCGTGACAATGGAAGGGGGCAGAGTCGGGGCCACTGCAGGAGTGATCACGACATTGGTTTTGGGAGCGGGATTTAATTCCTGGTTGAGGGCAGCGACGAGGCCACGGACGCCTTGGGAGACCGAAGAGGAAGGACTCAAAGCGAGGAATTTATTGTATTCCTGGAGCGCATCACGATGGTTGTTTAAAACCTGATGATTGATAATGGCAAGGTTGAGATGGGCCGGGGCATAGTTGGCATTCAACTGAGTGGCGTTGAAAAAACTGACCGCCGCTTCTCTTTGTTTGCCATGGAAATAAGTAACGATACCGATGGCGTTCACCGTCTCCACCGAAGGTCTGAGTTTTTGAGCGTATTCAAAGCTGCGGCGGCTGGCGTCGAGAAACCGAATTTTTTCGGGCGCTGTCTGCTGGAGCAACGCCCATCGCAATTGAGCTTCGCCAAGTCTCAACCACCCCTCGACGTCCTGAGGTTTCAGGGTGACGTAGGTAATGAGAATATCGATGGCTGGACCGGGAGTTTTTTCCTCCAGGTAAAGACAGCCTAAATTGAAGCAGGCAACGGCGAGATTGCGATCGACTTTCAGTGCCTGCTGATAAGCGAGGATGGCTTTGTTGCCCTGGCCGGCGTGGTGATAGGCAAGACCCAAATGATTCCAGTACTGTGCTTTATCATTCAACAAGTCACGAGCTGGCTCCAAAACGGAAACAGCTTCCGAATATTTACCCTCCGTGATAAGTCTTTCTCCCTGAAGCAATGCTTTGGGGCCTGGGGGAGTACAGCCGATTGAGCCGAGCCAGATAAAAGCCAGCGCAAGGGCGTACGCATAATGAGCTTGCTTTTTTATGGTCAGCATCTGAGAGGGTGGTAACATTCAGGGCTTGCAGTGTCAAGAAACGCACATGGCATCATGGGAAATTTGAAAAAGCATCTTTATATTCTGTCGGCCTTTTTACTTGGCGGAAACGGACTGTTTGCTGGAGAAGCAACCTCGGCCGCAACCAACCGCATCGTGATTGTGGAAGACAAGAGAGCAGTCCACGCCTTTAAGCCGAACGCCGAAGTAGTCGAAAAAATGGTGGCCAAGGCGATGATCCAGATTACCGGGGAGCAAACGGTGAGCAACGCGTGGAGATCAATGGTAAAGGAGAAAGACGTGGTGGGGCTGAAAGTTTACTCGGCGCCCGGCCCTGACAGTGGAACGCGGCCAGCGGTAGTAGCGGCAGTGGTTTCCCAATTATTGAATGCGGGCATTCGGCCTGAAAACATCATTGTGTGGGACCGCCGATTATCCGATCTGCGAAGGGCCGGTTATGGGGCACTGCAAACTCAATATAAAATCCGGCTGGCGGGCGCAGTGGATGAGGGATTTGACCCGTCGACTTTTTACGAAAACAGCATTTTAGGAAACCTGGTTTCTGGAGACCTCGAATTCGGATCCAAGGGTGAAGGAGTTGGACGAAAATCCTATGTGAGCAAACTCGTTTCCACCACACTGACCAAGATCATCAATATTCCATCGCTGCTCAATCACAACGAGGCAGGGATAACCGGCAATCTTTACAGCCTTGCTTTTGGATCGATTGATAATTTGATTCGGTTTGAGTCGCCTGCGGAGCGGATGTCTTCAGCCATTCCAGAGATCTACGCGCTCCAGGCGGTGGGAGACAAAGTGATATTGAACATCATGGACTCGCTTGTTTGCCAATACCAGGGCGAGCAACTGGCGCTGCTTCATTATGCCACCCAGCTAAACCAGATTTGGGTGGGGCATGACCCGGTCGCCATTGATAACTTCGGGCTGCAAGAGCTGAACAGACAGCGTATTGTTACGAAAACCCCGAACGTCAAATTCAATACGGACATCTATTCCAACGCGGCACTCCTGGAATTGGGATCGACGGACCTGAAAAACCTGAGAGTCGATTTCTTTTCGAATTAATTCGGGATTCGAGCAACAGGGAGTGAGTTTTATTTCAACAGTCGATAACTTTTATTACTCGTTGGAGTGACGGTAATAGTGCTGTTCGTACCCTGAGTAACGATGGTGGTGGTATCATTCACCCAATTGGTCAGCAGGGTCGATGATTGGAGGACAAAAAACGGAGTGACGTTGGTGGGCCAACTGACAAGGACCAGGCTGGGATTGATGGTTTGAATATAAAGTTTGGGGATTTCAATTACCGATGAGATTAGTTGCGCTGTGTTATTGGCTGGGACCTTGTCGTTAGCGGAAGTGCCTACCGAGGCAAGGTTGGTGATGGAACCCGCCAGCATGGGACTAATGACGATGGTCAAAGTGGCACTGCCGTTGAGGTTCATGTTGCCCAGGTCTGCGCGGATCTGACTGCCGCTGGTGGAGGTGGTTCCCTGTGAAGAGAGAACCGATTTGATGATCACATTTGGAGGGAGAGTATTGGTAAGAACCACGCCGGTCGCGACGGAAGGTCCCTTGTTGGTCACGGTGACGGAATACGTAAGATTCGAGGAAACAAATACGGGGACAGGGGTGGCCGTAACGCTTACACCCACGTCACTGACCGGGTCCACGGTGAATGCAATGGCGATATTGCCACCGGGAGTCGTGATGAGCAGGTTTCCAGAAGTGGCATTGGAGGGCAGAATGGTGGTGATTTGAGTATTCGAAACCGCCTGAATAGTGGTCGCCGCTCCGTTAATGGTGACGCTAGAGGCTCCAAGGAAATTGCCTCCACTAATAACAATCGAAGTCCCACCCTCGGCATGTGTGGGATTGACCCCAGTCACGCTGGGTGGCAGATAAAAAGGTCCCGGCGAGGAAGAGGTATTCCGCGGAGTGGTAACGGAGACAGGGCCACTGACGGCTCCGGCAGGCACGACCGCTTCGATGCGGGTGTTATCGAGAATAGAGAAAGAAGCTGAAACGCCGCTGGAAAAAGTCACTGCTGTCGCATCCAAAAAATTATTACCCACGATCGTAACGGGAATGCCGAGCGGTGCTGCAATGGGATCAAAACCAGTAATGAAAGAGGCGTAGTGGAAGTTTAAGGAGGAACTGGTTGATCCGTTAGTGGTTTGCAGGGTAATAGGACCCGAGACGGAGTTTGGTGCGGTCACGGTGATGGAGGTACTGTTGCTGGCAGTAACGGTGGCGTTGACGCCGTTGAATTGAACGACTGGGTGACCGGATAAATTAATACCGCTAATCACGACACTAGTTCCTGGATCGCCGGAGCCGGGGGTGAAGCTGTTTATGGTCGGCAAGATAAAAAAATTGGCGGTTGTGGGAAAAGAACCGGCAGGAGCGACCACGGTCACAGGCCCAGTGGTGACTGAAGGAGGAACAACAGCGACGATTTGAGTGGAGTTGATAACGTTGAAACTGGAAGCGTTGACGTTATTAAAGCGAACGGCGGTAGCACCTGTAAAATTGGTCCCGATAATCGTGACATTGGTTCCGGCGCGACCCTGAGTGGGAGAAAAGCTCGTAATCTTTGGCGGTACGTAAAACAGCAAAGTGGTGGAATAGGAACCCTGAGGGGTGGTGACGGTAATAGGACCGCTGGTGACCCCATTCGGGACGGAGACTAAAAGCTGAGTATCACTGGCGGGAGGGCTGAAGCCGGCGAGGACATTATTGAATTTGACCTGGGTGACACCGGCTAAATGAAGACCGGTTAGAGTAACAGTGGTGCCGGGCGAACCAACATTAGGAGTGAAAGAATCGACGTAGGGCCCAGCACCGACGACGGTGAAAGAATCGACACTGAACACCTGATTACCGTTTACCTTGACGCCGATAGGCCCATTTTGGGCATTCGCAGGCACTGTGGCGTTAATCTGGGTACTGGCAGGGGCACTGGCCGAGGCAATCGCGCCCCCCCCAAAAGTGACAACCAATGTTCCTGGACTGAAACCATTCCCCGTGATGACTACTGTTGTCCCGGCGGTGGCGTACTTGGGGCTAATCCCACTAATACTTTGGGCAGAAACAATACCTGTTGCCAAAAACAGGACAAGGAGGACACGAAGTATAAAACTCTTGCTCATGGATATATTGGACGGAAATTTTGTTGCTTCCCTCAGTGTTTAATTTTTGCATGGTTACGAACGAGATGCAACACTCAAGAAGAGGGTGTGAAATGATTCAGGCTGGAAAGCACCTCTTGATGAAGTCGCGAATGACGTGGAGTTCCTCTTCCCCGGCAATACTTGTATGAGCTTTTTCAAACTCTTTCCAAGTCAGGTCGAGTCCGGTTGCAATGAGTTTCGACATCATTTCCTTCACTTCGAAAAATGGGATAAGAGGGTCCCGGGTCCCGTGGGTTACCAACACATGTTGCTTTCGACCCGCCTCAGTAAGTTCAGCAATGATACTTTCCGGTGAAACCACATATCCGCTGAGGCCGACCATCCCCGCCAACTTGTGATTGTATCGAAAACCCGTTTCTAAAGTCATTAGACATCCCTGGCTAAAACCGCTCAGGATAGTTTGTTCCGTTGGAAAACCACTTTCTCGCAAATGATCGAGTAATTTCCCTAAATGCTCACGGCTTCTCGCTATGCCTGAAGAGCTATCCCCGGCAAAATCGTACCACGAAAAACCTGTGTAGTAGGGATCAGGTGCGTTCACCAGCAGATAATTCAACCATGGTAAATTCAAAGCCGGGGGTAACCAGCGAAATCCTTCCATGCTGTCACCCAACCCGTGGAGGATAACCATTAGTCGCGTGCTGTTTTTATCAGCCGAAGGTATCAGGTCTCGATCAAGCTCGCTCATCCCGCTTATTTTTGAGCTGTTTGGGCCGGGGTGCAAGCCGGGTTCGAACATATTTTTCTTTGGACTTGCCGGAGGTTTTTTGGGGTCTGGAAGCCTGCATTGTGGCATCGATGAAGTCCAACTGGCTTCTCCTGGGGAGAGTGCCTTTCTTTACTGCCCGCATAGCGTAAGTGCCGTTGCTGGCAAGCATCCTGGCTTTCACATTGTCCTCGAGGGTGACTTCGAGCACGTCATGAATAATTCGATCTCGAAGATTCCCGTCTTCAATGGGAACGACGACCTCGATGCGGCGGTGGAAATTACGAGGCATCCAGTCTGCGCTGCCAATAAAGAGATCCGGCTGAGCGCCATTCTCAAAATAGAAAATCCGGCTGTGTTCGAGGAACCTGTCGACAATGCTTCGGACGGTGATGTTTTCACTGATCCCTTTCACGCCGGGTCGGAGACAACAGACGCCGCGGACAATCAAATCGATTTTGACTCCAGACTGTGAGGCATGGTAGAGGGCTTCGATGACTTCGCGATCCACGAGCGCATTCATTTTAGCGATGATTCGGGAGGGTATTCCTTTCTCTGAGTTGAGGGCTTCTCTATTGATGAGGCTGATTATTTTTTTATGCAGGTCGAATGGGGCAACCAGGAACTTGAGCGTTCCCTGAAACTGACAAATGCCGGTAAGCAAATTAAATAAATTGCTGGCATCCTCACCGAAATCAGGGCGGCAGGTGAGCAAACCGATATCGGTATATATCCTGGAGGTGGTTGGGTTGTAATTTCCGCTGCTAAGATGGAGGTAGCGGCGGATGATGTCCTCGTCACGCCTGACAACCAATGTCATTTTTCCATGTATCTTGTAACCTACCAGGCCAAAGACGACATGAACCCCAGCCTCCTCCAGCTTTTGGGACCAGAGAATGTTGTTTGCTTCATCGAAGCGGGCTTTTAATTCGACCACAGCGGTTACTTGCTTTCCGTTGCGTACGGCTTCCATGAGGGCGCCCACGATTCGCATGTCGCCGCCCGTTCGGTAAAGTGTCTGCTTGATGGCAAGGACGTTTGGATCGTGAGCAGCCTGGTTGAGAAATTCAACGACGGTGCCGAAGGTCTCATAGGGATGATGCAACAAGATGTCTCTTTGGCGAACAGCGGCAAAAATATCGGTCTCATGCTGCAATGCCGGTGTGACCGGGGCAATGTAAGGAGGATCGCGCAGTTCGGATGGGTGTTCTCCGTCCAGGATGCTCATTAAGCGGCCCGGGCTGAGTGGACCATCAATTAAATAAAGGTCGTTTTCTTCCAGGCTGAAATTTTCCAGGAGCTTGCTCCAGATAGAGGCCGGACAATCCTTCTCAACTTCGAGGCGGACAGCGTCTCCTTTGCGGCGATTGTGCAATTCCTCTTCCACAGCCTCGAGAAGATTCAAAGTGTCCCCTTCGTCGATATAAAGTTCGCTATTTCTAGTAACCCTGAAATGCCAGTGCCCCTTAATCAGGGTGCCAGGAAATATATCCTCCAGATAGTGCCCAATGAGGTCCGCGAGGAACAGGTAATGATGGTGGGCTTTGGACTTTCGAGGAAGCTTGGCGAGTCGAGGCAGAACCCGGGGAACCTGGACGACGGCGAGCCGTTCCTTGGTTTCACCGTTCTGGGTCAGTTCCAATTGCACGATGAGGTTGAGTGATTTGTTCAACAACTGTGGAAAAGGATGGGCAGGATCGAGTCCCAGGGGTGTCAGGACAGGGCGAACGAGAGCGCGATAATAATTTTCAACCCACGCCTTGTCCTCGTCGTTCAATTGAGAAACGTCAAAGAAACAAATGTTGTGTCGGGCCAGGGCCGGACGTAACTCTTTGGTCCAGCAACTATATTGGGTCTCCACCAGATCTCTTGTTTTGGTAGTGATGGCCTGGAGGGTTTCAGAAGCGGTGAGTCCGTCGATACTGCGTTCCAGCAAAACACTCTCCATCTGTTGTTTCAAACCAGCTACGCGAACTTCGAAAAATTCGTCCAGGTTGGTGCTAAAAATGCAAAAGAACTTGACCCGTTCCAGTAACGGAACGAGCGGATTCAAAGATTCATCCAGAACACGTTTATTGAACTCCAACCAACTCAGTTCCCGATTGATGAAATGCTGGGGTCCAAGGACCGTTTTTGCCATAAAGGAAAAGGACTATACAGCCTGCTACGCGGGTGGCGAGAGGGTTTTACCTCACTTTTAGGACCAACCTACGAAAGAAGTATTCATATGGGCTAGCTGGCAGATTCCAGAATGTCCTTCAACTCGCCGAGGCTCAGAGCCACGGGGTTGCCTTTCATGCTGCTGGATTGGGACGCTTTCTCGCATATTGCCGAAAGATGGGAGGAGTGAATTCCATAACTCGAGAGTGGTGGAATTCTAAAGTCACTGCTGAGCGACTCCAAAAAGCGAACGCCATCAGACGCCCTGGCCGAGCGGCTTCCAGTGAGAAGCCTGGCCACTTCGTCGAATCGCTCCGTGCTTAACCCACTTTTCTCGCAGGCCTCCAGATTTTTGCGAAAAGTTGGAGGCAACAGTCGCGCACAGATGGAACCATGCGGGGCAGAAAACATCCCCCCGATAGGAGCCGCCAGGCCGTGAACAGCGCCCAATCCCGAATTCGCCAGGGCAATCCCGCCTGCGAGCGCTGCCATGCTCATGTCGATCCTTGCCTCTATGCGGAACCCTTCCTGGACAGCGGTCCGCAACGACCTGGCCGCCCGGGTAATTCCGTCGCGGCAAAATGGATCGGTCATTGGATTGGATTTGCTGGATAAGTACGGTTCAATACATTGTGTTAATGCATCCATTCCCGTGGAAGCGGTAACGCCTGCAGGAAGCTGCAGCGTGAGCTCAGGGTCGATGAGCGCAACACGGGGCAGCATGAGTGGGCTGCGCAAGCTGACCTTCACTTTTTCGGAGGGCACGGTCAGGACAGCATTTCGGGTGGCCTCTGCCCCGGCCCCGGAAGTGGTGGGAACAGCAACAAAGGGAAGCGGAGATTGAGTAATGGTCTGCCCTTCACCAACGATCTCGAGATAATTTCGAAGGTGACCTTTATTCGTCACCATGGCCGCTATCGCCTTCGCGCCATCGATCACACTTCCTCCTCCAATTCCAACAATCACTGCGGCCCTGAATGCTGAAGCAGCCGCCCTGCCCTTTTCAACCAGATCGATGGTGGGCTCGCACTGAACTTGAAAGGTGGAGAGCTCAAGGCCGGCATCCAGAAGCAAGTCCATCAAAGCTTGATGGCGGATAGAATCCCGGCCGGTGACAACAAATACACGAGAACCGAATTCTGCGAGGATTTTAGGGAGGAACGAACGCTTTCCCGGTCCAAAAAGGATTCGATGGGGAGTTGAAAAATCGAAAGTCATCACCAGTTCTCAACGGAAGGAAATACTGGAGCATACTTCACGCTTCGTCGCGGTTCGGCCATCATACCGGCGACAGTATCGCGCCACTTGAGGTAGTGAGCGGTTTCCTTGTGGGCGGCTGGAGCAGCTTCACTTTTGTAAGTCTCAACCAAAAGAAAACGGTTTGGATCATCGATTTCCTGGACCACGTCGAACCGGGCGATGCCTGGCTCCTGGATGCTTTGTTGGGCATTTTCGGTAGTGGCGATTTTGAAAGCGGTGGCGAAACCTGGATTGACATGAACAAAAACATGGACGATGAGCATAAGCTAAAGCAGTTCCTTAATTTTGTAAGTAGCAACGGAGCGACCATTGCCGAACATGACGAATTCGCCAGCCTTTCTTCCGATGAGGAGAGACCCAAGAGGCGACTCTGGCGTGAGCACAGTGACTTCTTTTTTCGAAAACAAAACTTCCAGACCTCCATGGCACGGACCGATAAAAAACCAGCCGATATCGCCGGCCATGTCCACAGATACCAGGGCACCGACGTCCGCCCCTTTTCCGGTGAAATCGCCAGGGTTCAACATTTGAAACTTTTCCAAAGATTGCTCCACTTCCTGGACTTTTCGTGCCTGCCCTCCGGCAAGATAAGCCGCCTCCAGTCCGCGGGTATCGTACTTATTCTCGGCTTTGTTTTGTTCGTGAGTGGCTTCCAGGTGTGAAGCACGGGCGGCTTTCGCAAATAAAGCCAGGTCTTCCTCTAACTTTTCTATAATTTTCTCGAGCAACTTTTTTTTGTTCAATGACATGCGTTCAAATGACTTGGCCTGCGTTAGATTGCAAAGTGTTGTTTTAACCGGGCTTTCACTGGCCGTCTATTTGGAATTTGGACTAGCCCCCGTGGTAAAACTGCAGCCAAAAGAGTCTGCATGAAATAAGAACCCCGACCGCGACAATCGTCCGGCGAATAAAGGATTGTGACATTCTTTGGGAATAGTGCGAGCCGACGTAATAACCTGC
This sequence comes from Verrucomicrobiales bacterium, assembly GCA_028293375.1. Taxonomy (GTDB): domain Bacteria; phylum Verrucomicrobiota; class Verrucomicrobiia; order Limisphaerales; family JAQGOY01; genus JAQGOY01. The sequence continues at coordinate 9,902 of JAQGOY010000147.1, forward strand.
AAGCGCTCCAATGATCATCACGCCGGCTTTCGGCCAATCAACGAGGCCGACTGCCACGAAGTAGGCGCCCGCCACCAAGTTGATAATAGACCCCAGAATATTTTTGAGGGCATTCATTTCATGAATGTCCGTAAAACCAAGAAAGCCAAGCGAAGCGAGCATGAGAATGCCAATTCCCGCCCCAAAATACCCCCCGTAAATGGAAACGAGAAACTGAAACAACACTGCAAACTTCGCGGCATGCTGGCCCTGTGACTTGCGGCGGTGGGATTGAGAATCGGCAAACCTGCGGAAAAATGGCTGGCCAAGAAAAAGCAAGGTGGCGAAGCCAATCAAAAAGGGAACCATCCTGGAAAAGGTAGACTCCGAGGTGTGGGTCAATAGGATACTGCCGATTAATCCACCCAGCAGGCTTACCGGCATGAATTTCAAAAACCACGGCTTAACTGCTGCCATCTGCTGTCGAAATCCGTAAATGCTGGCGCTGGTACCCACGACCAGGGCGAAGGTGCTCGTCGCATTGGCGACAATGGGAGAGGTGTGGCAGGCAAGCAGGACAGGAAAGGTAAGCATGGTGCCTCCTCCGGCGACGGCATTAATCGTACCGGCAAATGCTGCTGCTGTCATCAAATAGACTACTTCCAACCCCGACATCCGGTGAGTCTGGAACAAAAGCCCGCTTTTTCAATGGTCAAAAGTAAATCGTGCTTCGCTGGATTGAAGGGTTGTTTTTTAGCTTTAACCGGATAAAACACCCGGAATGATTTCCGCGCTAAATTGGAGGTTTTGGATATTTGTGCTGCTTTTTGGGGGTTCTTTTTCGCTTTTCGCGCAAACGGGTCTCACTCCCACAAATCAGCCCATCATTTCGGTGGATAAAATCCTGCCTCCCCTCGAACCGTTGCCTGACCTGGAGCAATCGGTGGGAGTTACAAATTTTTCATTCATCGTTTACGGAGACACTCGCGGGCGTCGCGATGGAAAGGAAGTTCAGTATGAACATTCGATGGTTCTGGATGCCATGCTCAGCACCATCAAAAAACAGAAAAAGACCGACCAGCCGGTGCGGTTCGTACTTCAATCCGGAGATGCGGTAGTGGATGGCCGAGATGCGCGGCAATGGAACAAAAGTTTTGTAAGTTTGATCAATCGTGTCACCCAGGATGGCGGGCTTCCCTATTTTCTTGCGCCAGGAAATCACGACCTGACGGCTGCCCAAACGTTATATGCCACAGGAAGGGTAGATGGACTGATTAATTATCTGCAGGCGGTAAAAGATTTAATTCCACCCGATGGAAGCGCCAACCGATTGAGCGGATATCCCTGCTATTCCTTCGGCTACGGGAATTGTTTTGTGGTCGCCCTGGATTCTAACATCGCAGGAGATCCTGAACAGCTCAAATGGGCGACACAGCAATTTGAGGGATTAGATCGAAATCGTTTCAAACTGGTTTTTGCGTTTTTTCATCACTCGCCTTTCTCGTCTGGATCACATGGCGGAGCCACCGTGGAAATTCCGACGGCGGAAATGCGAAAGAAATACATGCCGTTGTTTCGGAAATATCGTGTCCGCGCACTCTTTGCAGGACACGAACATCTCTTCGAACATTGGGTAGAACGTTATGCAAACCCTCCCGGGATTACCAATCGAATGGATATTATAGTTACCGGAGGAGGCGGTGCGCCGTTAATGGGATACAAAGGCGAACCTGACCTGGCGCCCTACATCAAGACCAATGCCACAGAACATGTCTCGGTGGAACACATTGTGAAGCCGGGCCCAAAACCAGGGGATAACCCCTATCATTTTGTATTGGTTAAAGTACGGGGCGAAGAATTGCGAACTGAAGTTGTGGCGGTGGACTGGGGTAGCGACTTCAAGCCCTATCACAGCAACGGACTAGATTTAAAATAGGAGCTCTTCAAAAAGAGCTCCTATTAATCAGGTCAAATTCTACTTCCCTCCGGCCCGCTTGGATGCGCCCGTCACCCGCATGGATACTGTGTAAATTGTTTTGCTGGCAGTGATGAAAAGAGTCTTTCCATCCTTGCCACCGAAAACCACATTACCGGTCCAGGGCTCTGGAATTGGGATTTGTTCAATGTTTTCACCTTTCGAATTGAAAACTGTCACGCCGCGTCCGGTGAGGTAAACGTTTCCTTCGCTGTCGAGGGTCATGCCATCTGAACCCTTTTCACAGAACAATTTTTTTCCACTCAAATCTCCATTGGCGGCAACGTTGTAAGTATAGGTTTTGTTTGCTCCGATATCTGCCACATAAAGCACTTTTCCGTCGGCTGAAAGGGCAATGCCATTTGGCTGTTTTAATTCTTTTTCAACTGCTTTCAGCACGCCGTTTTTGCGATCCAGGAAATACACATATTGACCAGGTTGTTGCATGGCCTTGGTCCTCTTCCAATAATCACGTGCATAAAGCGGGTCAGTAAAATAAAGATTTCCATCCGGTCGGATGCAGAGATCGTTGGGCCCATTTAACAATTTACCCTCATAATCCTTAACCAATACAGTCACTTTCTTGTCAGGAGAAATCGACCATAGTTCATTTTTTTCGTCGGCGCAGGTGAGTAGGTTCCCATCCTTGTCGAAGTAGATACCATTCGACCGACCGGCCGGTTTCATCCAGTCGGTAAATTTTCCATCGGTCGTCCACTTGACGATGCGATCATTGGGCTGATCGGTAAAGTAGACGTTCCCTGCTTTATCCGTTGCCGGGCCTTCGGTGAAATTAAAGTCTGAAGATATTTTCTCGGCCTTTGCCCCGGGAGCCAGAACGCTATCAGCTGCCGTTAAACTAAAAGAGGTAACAAAGAGAGAAACAGTGCAGATCAATCGAGTAAAGTTGACTGGGTTCATGCGTCCGAGATTACCGATCCTTCACTACGGTTCAAGTTTGTTCGTCCTACCTCGGAGGCGTTATCTATTGCCTCGCCTGGACCAGGCTTTTTTTCAAAAACAATGAAATGCTTGTAATGTCATTGGTCGACAAGGCCACTTTATTGGTGCCCATGAGTAACGAAATCTCGTTCAGAGCCCCGTTTTTAAAGGTCATTAATGGATGAACCTCCCCTTCCTGGAATGAAACGACAATTTCCTCGTTAGTGGGAAATTTTTGCTGGAGGTTTGTTCTAAATCCGTCGAAGCCGTTAATGATCCTTTGAGTCTCCAGCAGCAAAAGGCCAGAACGGGGAGCATTGGTGGTGACATCACCGTTGAAGTGCAGGGAGATTTCGATCCAACTGTTGGTGACCTTGCCGGTGATCCTCCTTAGCAGTTTGGTTTGGAGAGTTGCGGACTTATCGTCGAGGGCGAGATTATCCAGATCCTTTGTGCTGGTGATCATCAAAGGGATAGAGTCCGCCAGTAACACAATACTAGCCAGGAATGCGGAGAGCCCAATTAACTTTGATCGCCATTTCATAACTTAAACGAACCAAGGATTGAGCTGAGAAGAGCGTGACGTCAAAGCAAGTTTGCAAGCAATTTCCGCAGAACCAGCCAAAGCAAAGCTAAAAAGAAATGGTGGGTTGGCAGGGACTCGAACCCTGGACCAATGCCTTAAAAGGGCACTGCTCTACCAACTGAGCTACCAACCCACTTGTTCAACCCCGAACAATGCCGGAATCAAACGCGTCGCGAAAAGTAATCGACTCAAAACCAGCGTGCAAGAGTTAATTCAAAGATAAGACTCCTTTTTTTGCATGGCTTTTTAGTCCAAAGTGTTCCCTATCAACCGTTTTATTGATTCCCGTTGGCGGTAAAACTGTCGTTAAAACTTCAAATTGAACCTTTTCACGAGGAGGGTCTTCCTGCGAATTGCGGCACTTAATCAGAGGTTTAACTTCCTCCATCAGGTTCGTTCACTTTCCATACGGTTTCTCCCCTTGACATTCTACAGGAGTGAAAGATAAGCTTTTCTCCTGTCGAATGTCTGGGGAAGTTAATTACAAAAAAGATTTCCCAACCAAATACCGCGAGCAGAATTAACCAGGACTTGCGCGGGTGACCTGACTTCGTTCATTCAAAGTTCGCCACGAGAGGAAAAATGAATTTAAGACGGATCTTCACCAATTGGGTGGGTGCATTATTTCAAAAGGATCGACTCGACGCTCGAATGGCAGAGGAGCTTCGTTCACACGTCGAAATGCAAACAGAAGCGAACGTAGAAACGGGCATGAGTCCCGAAGCGGCTCGTTACGAGGCACTACGCCAATTTGGTTCAGTGGAATCAATCAAAGTCATTTGCCGCGAGCAGCGCGGGGTTGGCTGGATACATAATCTAGGCCAGGATATTCGTTACGGGACGAGATCGTTATGCAAAAACCCCGGCTTTACGTTCATTACGGTATTCACTCTCGCGCTTGGAATCGGGGCCAATTCCGCGATATTTACGGTAATCAACGGGGTTCTCTTACGACCGCTACCCTTTCCCCACCCCGACCAATTGGTCGCAGTATGGGAGGAATTCCCGAAAAGGGGGACGACGCTGGAAACTTTTTCTTACCCCAATTTTATTGATTTACGAAGCGAAACCGAAGTCTTCGCCAATGCGGGCGCGTACAGTCTGAGCTCTCATACACTGACCGGAGTAGAAACGCCCGAGCGACTCAACAGCCTGCGAATGACGGCAAGTCTGCTACCTACCCTGGGGATCAATGTGTCGACAGGCAGGAACTTTACCACGGAAGAGGATCGTCCCGACGCAGAAAGGGCCGTGTTACTGAGCGATCATCTTTGGCGAGGCCGATTTGGAAGCAACCCATTGATTGTCGGCCAAAAGATCGAATTGAATGATGAGCCTGTTACAATTGTTGGTGTGCTCCCCAAGGCGTTCAGAATTGGAGGGGAAAACCCGGACATCTGCCTGCCGCTACGATTGGATCCTTTGAAAATAGGGCGCGGGATGCGTGGCTTGCAGGTAATCGCAAGGTTAAATACCGGTTCCAAAATGCGTGGGGTTGAACCCCAACTGGGGAAAATTGCGGACCGACTCAAGCAAGCAGATGAGTGGGCGAATGCGGATTTAAAAATTGGAATTGTGCCGCTTCACGAACAAATCGTAGGGAATGTGCGCCTTTCATTGCTTATGCTGGGTGGTGCGGTGGGTTGTGTGTTGTTGATTGCCTGCGCCAATGTGGCAAATCTATCTCTGGCTCGCGGGTTTGGACGCCAGTCGGAAATGGCTATCCGATCAGCGATCGGGGCTAGTCGAGCACGGATAGTGAGGCAATTGCTAACCGAGAGTCTTGTGATCTCGATTCTTGGAGGAGGTCTGGGACTGGTGATTGGCCGTTGCGGAGTGATGGGAGCTTCGAAGCTTCTGGAGACTCGATTTCCGCAACTCACCGACCTTTCGCTCAACCCTGCGGTCCTCAGTTTTACCTTTGCCGTATCTATTTTGAGCGGTCTTGCTTTTGGTCTCTTGCCCGCGTTCCTGGCATCGCAGGTAAACTTGATTGAAGGGCTTAAAGTCGGGGCAAAATCAGCGACCACCAGCACTGGACGCCGTAGACTGCGAGAGGGACTTGTAGTGGTCGAAGTCGCGCTGGCTTTTGTCCTCCTTACCGGTTCTGGACTTTTACTGAGGAGTTTGAGTCGTTTGAGAGATACCAATCCAGGATTCGATCCAAGACACATTCTTACAGTGCAAACGACGCTCAGTGGAAGACGTTACAACGACAACAATGCCGCCCGGCTCGCGGCAGTGAGGGATCTCGCAACTCGAGTTGAAAAGTATCCCGGCGTCGAAGCGGTCACATTTGCAAACAGCATTCCATTTGTGACCGATATGGATCTGAGCGGGACTGCAATCGAAGGCAGGACCTTTGCTCCCAATGAGTATCCCTTTGCTCACATAAGAGGGATAGGAGGTGAATTTTTTAAAATGCTGGGAGTTCCTCTTCTATCAGGAAGATATTTAACGCAAATGGACAATGAGACTGCCCAAAAAGCAGTAGTCATTAATGCAACGATGGCTCGCAGGTATTGGGGAGACCAGAGCCCCATAGGAAGCCAAATTCGTCCAGACGCACTGCAGGAAAAGGTGTGGTTGACGATTGTCGGAGTGGTTGCCGATATGAAAAATGAAAGCCTGGCACAACCTGCGAGACCCGAGATTTACTACTCCTACGCGCAATACCCAACGAGAGGCCTTGGCTTGATAATTCGGAGCGGCGTTCCGCCAACTGAGCTTGCCGACTCCATTCGCAGGGAGATCACAAAAGTTGACAGCAGCCTGGCCATCACCACCGCAGTGACCATGGAGAAGGCAATAAGCGAGACGATGATCGAGACGGGCTTCCATTCAGCACAGCTGGGGATCCTCGCGGCGCTTGCCCTGGTTCTAGCGGCTATAGGAATCTATGGCGTCCTGTCTTATACCGTCAGTCAGCAATCTCAGGACATGGGAATTCGCTTGGCCCTCGGGGCAACCAAACAAAGCATTCACGCATACATTATCCTGGGCGGAATGAAGTCCGTTGTGATGGGAATCGGTTTGGGATTAGTCATCGCACTTCTTTCAATGCATTTGATTTCGCGTATGCTTTTCGAAATTCAAACCACCGACCCAAAAACGCTCGTTGCAGTAGCATTGATCCTCACTGATACAGCTCTGGCCGCATGCTATTTTCCGGCACGCCGGGCCGCTGGGGCTGACCCCATGGCATCCCTTCGATCGGAATTGTGAAGATATGGGGAATCGGATGATCTTCATCGCCTGGTGTGCTCAGGTACCACGCCGCGTTGATAACGCTCAAATTGGGTTTGCGTATGCATATCTCTCTGTCACACTGAAACTACTCCATGCTGATCGAAAATCTCCATGACTTAAAGCAGTCAATGAACCTGTTAATGGAGTTTTCGGCCTTTCGCCGATTCAAAATCGGCACGATCACTCTTTGCTTGGGATTTTCTACCTTGTTTGCCTTCGCCGAATCAAAGGTTGTCCCCAACGAACCTTCCCTGAAATTAATCGAGAAGTATTGCTACGAGTGCCATGGGGACGGTTCTGATAAAGGTAAGGTCGCACTCGACGATTTACTGAAGCAAAGCAAAGTATCCAACCATGCCGCTGAATGGGAGAAAGCCTGGACCATCGTGCGCCATGAATTCATGCCCCCAGCTGGACAACCTACCCCAACAGATGCGGAACGAAAGTCTATTAACGACTGGATAGCGCGGGAGATGTTATCCGTTGATTTCAAGAATCCCGATCCGGGCCGCGTGACCATTCGTCGATTGAACCGGATGGAATATGATTACACCGTGCAGGATTTGTTCGGATCAGTCCTTGCTGCAGACCAGGAGTATAGCAGTGATTCGGCTTCTGCTTCGCTGAAGCTGCGTGATCGACTTCCGCCGGACGACACCGCTTTTGGTTTCGACAATATAGGTGATTTCCAAACCGTCTCCCCTGCCCTGCTTGAAAAGTTTTTTGATATGGCCGAATTTGTTGTCGGCAAAGTAGTGGTGCTGGATGGGCCAAAACCGCCTCGACAGGACCTGAGCATTTTGCCGGTGAAATCTGAAAAAACGCCGGAACAAAAGCAAGTTAGCCAGGTTCGTGAATTTGAGATCAAACAGTCAGGCACTTTCCAACTTGAAATGAATTTCACGGTGGGTGGGTGGCAGGAATATGGGGGGGCCTATGATTTCACTGCGAAAATTGGCGAGAAAGAGATGATCAGCGACATGGTGGAAGTTGGCGGTTATAAACACTATAAATACTCCAAGTCCATTGAACTTCAATCTGGCAAAAACGCACTGACGTTGACTACTGTAGCTCGCAAGCCAGACTCCAAAGGGGCGACAAATTACCTGGATTTAGCTCCTAAAATTACGCTGGCAGGTCCAATGGGCGGCAAAGCAAACGAGTACCCGGCAGCACACCGACGAATCTTTTTCCAAGGTGACGCCCCGGTGGACCCGGCCAAGCGACAGGCGTATGCGCGGGCTATTTTGGAACGCGTGGCAAGCAAGGCTTTTCGACATCCTGTGGATGAAACCACGCTGGATGGATTACAAAAAATAGCCCTTAAAAATGAGCTATTTGAAAAAGGGATTGCTCAAGCGATCAGTGCCATCCTCACTTCGCCCAAATTTCTGTTTCGTTCGGAAACACAACCTCGACCGGATGATCCCAAGTCCATTCATCCGCTCGATGAGTATGCCTTGGCTTCACGACTATCTTATTTACTTTGGCTGAGCCTGCCGGATGAGGAATTGACTCGATTGGCCAAAGAAGGAGCACTGCGCAAGAATCTGCGAGCCCAGGTGACCCGCATGCTGGCTGATCCGAAATCAGAACGATTCTTTGAAGATTTTCCAGGACAATGGCTGCGGACGCGGAATGTTCTGATGACCTCCATCACCCGCGATGCGCTGTTGAATCCTGTCCGCGCATCCATGAAACGAGAAACAGAAATGTTGTTCGAGTATATCGCTCGCAATGATAAAGACATCATCGAGCTCATCACCGCGAACTATACATTCCTGGATAAAAAACTGGCCGATTATTACGGGATAAAAGGCGTGGAAGGAAACGGTTTCCAAAAAGTGATGCTTTCCCCTGAAAGCAAACGCGGTGGAATCCTCACCCACGGAAGTTTTCTGGTGGCCAGTTCCAACCCGAACCGAACTTCGCCGGTGAAGCGTGGAACTTTCGTTTTGGAAAATCTGCTGGCGACGGCTCCCCCTCCTCCGCCGCCCGATATCCCGGCACTGGACGATGCGAAAGTAGGATCGGTCACGCCGAAAACTGTTCGGGAGCAATTGGCGGTGCATCGCGAAAACAAATCCTGTGCGGCATGCCACGCGCATTTCGATCCCATTGGAATCGTACTCGAAAATTACGATATGGTGGGAATCTGGCGAGACAAAGAAAACGGTCAGGCCATTGAAACCCGAGAAAAAACAGTCAGTGGAGAAACGTTGACGGGAATGGATGACCTTCGAAATCTTTTCGCGGCACGTAAAGAACGTTTTTATCGCGGCGCCACGGAGAAATTGCTCACCTACGCATTGGGTCGCGGTCTTGAGCCATCTGATTCTGTTACGATCGACCAAATTGCTGCCAGGATGCTATCGGACAGCGGAAAGTTTTCCACATTGTTAATAGGGGTGGTAGAAAGCCCCGCTTTTCAAAGCAGGCGCGGAGACAGCGGCATTTTGAAGCAGGCTCCAAAAATTATGATCCCACCGACACCGCCCCCGGAGAAACGAGATCCCCAGCGGCGGAATCGTCCATTGAACGCGGTCAACGAAATTACGTCGGAGAAAACGGGCCAAAAACCCGAACTTCAGGCAAAACCTCAACCGTAATGAAAAAATCATATTCATCTTCATTGAACCGGCGCTCCTTTTTGAGAGGACTTGGCGTTTGCCTAGCATTGCCGACTCTGGAATCCGTAGCACCGCTTGGCAAGGCACTCGGGGCAACTCAAGAATCACTGGCGACCACGGCAAGTGGGATGCCCCTGCGCATGGGGTTTGTGGCTTTTGCCAACGGGTCCAATTATCAGCGATGGCTTCCAAAAGGTGAAGGTCGAGATTATGAATTGAATGAGACCTTCGCTCCCATGCAGAAGCTGAAGGATAAGTTTCAGGTAATTACGAGCCTCGCGCATATAACCGCGAACAACTGGGGAGACGGTCCTGGAGATCATGCCCGGTCCGGGGCATCCTTTCTAACAGGAGTCCACGCCTGGAAAACGCTTGGTTCACGACTGCAGCTTGGTATTTCCGTGGACCAGATTGCTGCGCGACAAATGGGCCACCTGACCCGGCTCGATTCCCTTCAGTTAGGAGTGGAAGGCACCCGGCTGTATGGTTCATGCGATACGGGTTATCCATGCGCCTACCAATACAACATTTCGTGGGCTTCAGACACACTTCCCCTGTCACCCGAGCCAAATCCGCGGATTATTTTCGAAAAACTGTTTGGGGCCGGGACAGGGCCTGAGCGACAAGACAACCTCAGGGAGAGACTGGAACGGCGCAAGAGCGTGCTTGATTTCGTCCTGGAAGATGTTCACCGAATGAACCGCGAGCTCGGGCGTAACGACAAACAAAAGATGGATGAATACCTTTCAGGTGTGAGAAGCCTGGAAAAACAAATCGAGAAGAACGAGCAGTTCAAGCTTCCCGACTCATCCATGCCCGAACCATCCGGAATACCTGAAAGTCACGAGGAACATGTGGATCTCATGTACGACTTGATGGCGGTAGCTTTCCAAACGGATTCCACCCGGGTCATCAGCTATTGCGTGGCCCCCGAAGGCAGCAATCGTCCTTTCCCCACCCTGGGAATCGCTGAAGGGCATCACTTCCTGACTCACCATTCGGGTAACCAGGAAAAGATCCTGAAAGTGGCAAAAATCGAACGCTGGTACATGGAAAGATTCGCCCGGTTCATTAACAAGCTCGACACGATGCAGGATGCAGACGGGAAATCTGTATTGTCAAATTCCATGATTGTATATGGCTGTGCAATAGGCGACGGAAATCGGCACAACCACGACAACCTTCCAGTAGTGCTGGCTGGCGGAGGCGGAGGAACCATGAATCCCGGGCGCCACGTCAAACTTAGCAAGACAACCCCCATGACCAACCTCTACACCGCCATGCTCAACAGAATGGGCGTGAAAACGGATAAGGTCGGTGACAGCACGGGCGCGCTGGAAGACGTCTAGTATTCCAATTGGGTTCCTGGAACTAATTTCAGAATAGCTATCTCCGGCCGGCAATTAATTCGAATCCCGCGCAGATTTCCCACGCCGCTGGTGATGTGCACTTGTTTTGAGTTTGGAAGGTCAAATAAACCGTAAACACGTTTGGTATCCTGGACGGGGACGAATGGAGCGCCCATTCCAGGGATCACCACCTGTCCTCCATGGGTGTGGCCGGAAAGCATCAAGTCCCAGGGATAACGCGCATAAAAATCCTTCGAATCCGGATTATGCGCCATCACCAGCGAGGGATTTTTGCCGGGCAACAAAAGTTTCCAAGGGAGAAAGTTTTTCCCAGACCAAAGATCAGCCAATCCAGTGATTTCCAATTCCTGTTTGCGAACGGTGAGCGTTTCCCGGGTATTTTCAAAGACCGTAATTCCAGAACCTTCAAGGAGTTTGCGTAGCGCCTCGGTTGTCGACGGACCTCCGCGAACGCTGGACATGTAGGCTCCGCCATCATGGTTGCCAAAAATGGCCATGGTGAGCGCGTGTTGCGATATAGCCCGGAGCGATTCGCTATAAGCCTGCTCATCCGGCACTTTGCGGGAAGTGTAATCCCCCGTGAGACAAACAAAGTCAACAGGGTGCCTCTGGAGCAGCGCCACCGCTTGTTCGACGCAGCTCAAGCTGTAGGGACCGTCGTAATGAAAGTCGCTGATATGCGCGCAGGTTAAAGGAATTTGCATCCGTGGGACCTTGATTTCACGCGTGGTTACTTTGATCCAACCGGGTTCAATGCCGAAGGCGTAGACCGATGAGCCAAGACCGGCAAAAAGTCCTGCCTTGCAAAATCGCCGAAGAAACGTTCTTCGGGTTAGCGATGTTCCACCTTGTAATTTCAATAGCGTTTAGACCGTCGCAGCAGACAAACGGTTCAACGGCAGGCGAAAATCAGGATCACTTCAATGCTCGTTCCAAATGCCAGGAATTAGCCTGCTCGTAGGTGTGGGCGATACGCAGCATGGTCTCCTCACCGAAAGGTTGCCCCAGAATTTGAAGACCGACAGGAAGTTTAGGATTTGAGGTGAAACCACAAGGAAGGCTTATGCCAGGAATTCCGGCAAGGTTGCAGGAGATGGTGAAGATATCGGAGAGATACATCTTCAAAGGATCGTCCGATTTTTCACCTACCTTGAACGCAGGGGTAGGAGTTGTCGGGGTGATGATCGCATCGACCTTTTGAAATGCGTTCAGGAAATCGTTACGGATCAAGGTCCGGACCTTTTGGGCGCGCAGATAGTAAGCGTCGTAATAACCACTGCTGAGAACGTAAGTGCCGAGAATAATCCGACGTTTTACCTCAGGGCCAAATCCCAATCCACGGGTATTGGAATAAAGTTCCATAGGATCAGCGCCGTCCTGCCGGGCTCCATAGCGAATACCATCAAAGCGCGCGAGGTTTGAACTGGCCTCGGCTGTGGCCACAATATAATAGGTTGCAACAGCATAGTCCGTATGAGGCAAGGAGACTTCGACGATTTCAGCGCCCAGGCTTTCTAGTTGACGAATGGCCTTTTGAACCAGGTTATTCACCTCGGGGTCGAGCCCACCAACCATATATTCTTTTGCTATTCCAAGCTTAAGTCCCTTGATTCCTCCTTCGAGATTTCTTGTATATTGCGGAACAGGTTGCGGCACGCTGGTGGAATCGTGAGAGTCCTGGCCGCTGATCGTTTCCAGCAGAAGTGCAGAATCCTTTACTGTCTTGGTAAAGGGCCCAATTTGGTCCAGTGACGAAGCAAAGGCCACCAATCCGAAACGAGAAACTCTTCCGTATGTAGGTTTGACTCCCACACAACCGCAGAGGGCAGCAGGCTGACGGATGGAACCGCCGGTGTCGGATCCCAAGGCGGCAAAGCATTCATCCGCAGCCACAGCGGCCGCAGAACCCCCTGAAGAGCCACCTGGAATTCGGGAAGTGTCCCATGGATTGCGCGTCGTGCCGAAAGCCGAATTCTCTGTCGAGCTGCCCATGGCAAACTCGTCCATATTTAATCGGCCAAAAATGATGGCCCCTGCTTTTCTCAGTCGGGCGATGACAGTGGCGTCGTAAGGAGAAACAAACTTTCCCAGGATTTTGGAGCAGCAATTGAGCGGATGCCCTTTTACAGAGAGTACGTCCTTGATGGCGATGGGCACACCGAGCAAAGGATGCCCTGCAAGGTTTCCTTGTGCCAAGAGTTTATCGGCATCGGCGGCTTGTCGAAGGGCATCGGATTCATCGTAGCTGATAAAAGCATGGATCTCGGAGTCGACCCTCTTGATTTGGCTAAGACATGCCTCGGTGGCTTCTTTAGCAGACACTTCGCGTCGCGCCAATTTTTCCTGCAACCCGGCGATGGAAAGCTGATGGATCATCGGAATCATTCTACAATTTTTGGAACCATGAAAAGGCCATTCGCTTTGGCTGGAGCATTGGCGAGGGCTTCCTCATTGGTCATGGAAACTCCAGCCTCATCTGCGCGAAAGACGTTGATGAGAGGCACAGCGTGGGCAGTGGGCTCGACGTTGGTAACGTCCAACTCTTTAAGCTTTTCGATATAGCCGAGGATACTTTTGAGTTGGGACCCGATTTTGACTTCCTCCTCCGGGGTCAATCGAAGTCGAGCCAGTTGCGCTACATACTTGACGTCAAAATCATTTGCAGACATGCGGGAAGCCTATAGAAGGGGATAAAAGTTTAAAGCGGAAATCGAAATCACTCCTCATCAAACTTTCGTTTGATCAAGGACTCCAACTCATTAATGGCCTCCTGGCCATCGGACCCTTCCGCGTAAATTATGATTTTGCTGCCGGGACCGGCAGCCAGCATCATTAACCCCATAATGCTCTTGCCGTTGACCTTTTCACCGTCTTTTTCGACGAAGATATCGCTCTGGTAGCGGTTGGCGGCTTTAACAAACATAGCGGCCGGACGGGCATGGATCCCCTGACGATTGGCAACCACAATCTCTTTTTGAGCGGCTGGCTTGTTGTTCGATTTCTTGGACAAACTCATTCAACTTACATTTTGGTTATTGATTGGTGAAATTTCCAGAAATTTATAAAGGATTGTTTTGAGTCATTTGGGCGATAAGCCTGTCGTTCAACTCTTTCGCGGGATTATAGCCCGATTCCTTCAATTTTGTTTGCAGGGCAGCGACCTCGATTAACCTGGCCAGGTCTCTTCCCGGCCTCACCGGGAGGATGATGTGAGGAATGTCGGCACCCAGTATTTTGACGTATTGCTGCTCCATGCCCACCCGATCGACGTCGGGAACCTCGTTCCAACCCTTCAGAGTCACCACCAAATCGACGCGCTTCTCCTGGCGGATGCTTTTGACGCCGAACATGGCTCCCACGTTGATAATTCCGATGCCTCGCACTTCCATGTGACCCCGAGTCAATTCGGCGCTTGTTCCAATGACCTCCCGACCATCAATTAAGGTGACGCGGGTGATATCGTCGGAAACGAGGCTATAACCTCTTTCGATCAAGGCCAGCACGCTCTCACTCTTTCCGATGCCGCTTTCTCCGCGGATAATAACCCCAACACCGAGAATATCCACCATGCTGCCAATTTCGCTTCCGCGAGGAGCGAAGAGCATCTCGAGGGCGAGGGTGGCGAGGTTGATGAACTTCATGGTGATCAAAGGACAGACGAAAACGGGTACGTTGGATTTTTCGGCAGCCTTCAACAGCAATTTGTCCGGGTGAAGATCACGGGAATAAACGACGCAGGGAATTTTATAAGAAAACAGATTTTCGTAACGGCGCTGGCGATCGGTGGCAGAGAGGGATTTAAGAAAATAGGCTTCGGCATTGCCGATCACCTGAATCCTTTTGTTGGCGAAGTAGCGGGTGAAGCCGGCCATGGCCAGCCCGGGACGGTTCACTGTCGGCTCCCGAATGACCCTTTTCAACCCGTTGGCGCCAGCCTCCAGTTTCAATTGCAAGCTGCCCGCCTGATCGGTGTAAAATTTCTCAACCGTGACTAGATCGCGTTTCATGCCGTCAAAGGTT
>JAQGOY010000160.1 GCA_028293375.1 Verrucomicrobiales bacterium
CAGCAAGGCGGCGGGAAACATTGGCATCCATTGAGCGTTGTCCAGATCAAAGCAAATTTCGCTGAAATCTTGCGACTTTTTAAAATCCCGCAGAAGCAGTCTGTAAAATCGTCCTATCCCTATACGCCCTTTGATTTCGATTTTGTACGATGATTTCATTTAAATTTATGAAGTCAGGCTGGGGATACATCGCAAAATGGCGGGCCCGATATTTCTATGACCTTGCACTACAGCACGTTGCATCTTTATTCGCTCTTTAGATTTGTTTTCCGTAAGTGTATAATTCGGCACACAACTTGTAATACTACAGTGCTTCTATAATAATACGTAACTAGAACGTTGATTCTTTCAGTTTTTCTTAAAATATTTTTATATTCCACCTTAAGACGACATCCCTTCGCATGCACGTTTTTCGCTCCATTCACTCTAATTGTTGATAACTTAGGGTTTAAGGAAATGTTACTTAGGACTATTTGCGGCCACAAGTGGAAGTTTTGCGCTCTATTCTGCAAATATTGGCCATATTCACCCCAAAGGCAGGTTTATTTCATACTTGGACCGCGAGCCCTATGAGCTTTTGGTCGCAATGGCGACCCGTGTTGATCAGTCCTTTCAGCAACTTCCACACTTAGCCGGAACGATTCAGATTGAAAAAGTAGCGCACCGTTTGTTGGCTTGTGTTTGTGAAAACAATTTCAAGTTAGGAGCCTCGACAGGAGGCAGACCAAACGGTGAGGTTATCCGTCCTTGATAGTGGGCGAGGTGTTCCCATCGAGGCCCGCGAAAAGATTTTCGAAAAGTTTGGCACTGTTGACGCTCGCTCCAACAGAAAATATCACTCCGTTGGGTTGGGGCTTGCCTTCTGCAAGTTGGCAATCCATGCCCATGGTGGCCGGATTGGCGTTGATCAAAGGCCCGAAGGAGGCAGCGCGTTCTGGTTTGAATTGACCTCTGCCTCAAACGCGGCTGTTTCGCGCCACTAAACCTCATTCTCAAAACCGAATGGCACTGTTGCCAGTTCGTAAGACTGTTTATAAAATGTCGAAAATGTAAGTGGAGCCCAAATTTTCCTTCTGGTCTCAATCTACCATTAGTCCAAAGTAATTTTCGAAGACCCACTATGCTTCAGCACGTCTTCATATAGGATGCCACAAAGGAAGTAAGGTAGCCGTGGGATTCACTTTTTCGATTTGGCTACCCGTTTGGATTGCTTTCACTGCCGAGTTTTCAGATTTCTCTAAGATTGTTGCAGGATGAAAATCGGATCTAATCTGTAGGAGCCTTTGCAGGACTACCATATGTGCATCCGTGGGGATTTCCATGTCTCGTTCGAAGCGCGAGAATTTTCGCGCTGTGACCTTCAGTGCCCGGGCGGCCTGCACCCGAGGAATGTTAAGTTCAAGCCTTTTGAACCTGATTTGGTCTCCCAAGGTCTTCACGTCCTTCGGGAATCCCTTCCGAGGAATCCTTTCGGTCGAAATATGCCTTCTGGAGACCCTGATCGACCTCTGGGTAATTCCCAACAGCAGTATCCCCCGGGAGAAGATCTGTTGTTGCCGGTTTTGGGGTTGGTCCTTGCGTCTGGATTCGCGGTGGTGGTTGGGAGTTGGACCGTGGCGCTCCTGGGGCAGGTGTATAAGGAAGATTTCGTTTACTATCACCATCGCTCCTCGGGAGATTGAATTGCGGATTGTTTCCAAATTGGAGGATAGGGAATGCCTGCGGCGCTTGGGGCCACATCGCTGCAGCGATGCGGCTCGAGAGCGCATTGCGCTGATTTGTTTTACTATCACCAAATCGCTCCTATCGGAGCTTGAATGGATCAGGCGCTTTGCGCATTTGGGATCGCCCTCATCCTGTTTTCCTCTCCCCCGGGAGAAGATTTGTTGTTGCCGTTTTTAGGGGTGGTCCTTTTGTCTGGATTCGCCGTGATGGTTGCGAGTTGGCTCGTGCCGCTTCTAATGGAGTTTGGCCAAGTCCCACAGAGGCATTGATCCTAGCCTGCGCTGCTCTTGTACCCTTATGCCCCTGGTCGCGTTGTTCTTCCGGCTTTCGGGAGATATTATGAAGGAATTAGTAAAGGACCAAATCATTATGGAAACATTATTATTAGCACCGATGGTCGCAGCTGCTGGATACTCTGCAATGTACCTTCTTGGCGGTGGGGGAATTGTAGGAGCCGCAGTGATCTTTTTTATCGCCAAGGCGATGGGCAAGTGATCCGCCACTCTGCACTGCGTGGGCTTAAAAAAATCCAGGGCTTGGACTCGGACGCGCGATGAAAAGGCCAGGCGCAGGAGTTGCACCTTGTTTTTGCATCTACGACTTGTTTGAGGCGTTGAGACTTAAGTCTTCACCAACGCCGTCATGTCGGATTGCCTGATTTCCCTGGTGCTATGGGATGCAGGCGAATAGCTCACGATGAAAGAGGTGCTGTTTCCGAGTTCGGATTTGCACTCGATGTTTCCTTTCATGGCTTCGGTCATTTTCTTCACCATCGATAACGGGGATTTCAGATTCTCGCCGGCGGAGTCGTTTGAACGCATGCTGACCAGGTGGTAAGTTATTTACCAGCAAACCCCTGTTGGTGGTTTAATGAACAAAGTTCAATAAATCACTGCTTAGAAATGGGTGAGCGGTTAGAGTGGGCCTTCGCACTAACCGAGACATTTCCATGCTCTTTGTTTAAGGTTTACTATCCGGAGGAAGCGATGTTCGAATGAACTTCTCACATTCAATAATGGTATAATTCCTGCTAAATCTCACAATTACGAAAATATTGAGATTCATGGGCAGCTGAATCCTTCAGGTCAGAGTAAAAAGAATCCGACAACCCTGTTGTCCAGGTTTTGAGGTAATAGTTCACCAAAGTTTTTTATGCGCATCCAGTGATGAGGAGAAACTGGCCATTTGGACTCGTGTGGTTCTTTGTTGGCATGGTCGCCGCACTCGTCATGACCCATTCTAGTCACGTTTCGGCGAAGATTCAGAAAACCGAGTCCAGACCCGTCTCTCCCGCTGCATCACCTTCCAGCACCAACCAACCGGAAGGGATCATAGAGGCGTTAAAAATTCCCTTCGCGGATTCCGAGGTGATTTTCGCGGACAAACCTGTTCGTTTGCGCGATGCGCAATGGTTTTTTGAAAATTACAGTGTTCCCCAGCTGGTCGAATTCCTGGGCAAATGCCAATTAACGCGGGAACAGGCAAATGATCTGTCAAAAACATCGCGAGTAGAAATTGCGACGAACGGTTGCCTGGTTACTCCATCGTCTTACCTCATTACGACGCTCACCCCATGCAGTCGAGCTCGCATTTACTCGGCGCTGGAGGGTTGTCCCTTTAACTATGCGCAACAATATCCATTTCGATTTGGAGTGGAGGCATTCGAGTCCCGACTGGAAGCTTGTGGACTCTCATCCAATAAACTTCAGCGACTCAAAAGCCTTACTTACACCAACGCAGGTGAACTTTGTTTTGCCGACCTGGAACTATTGCCAACCCTGTTATCGCCCACGGAATTTAAGCAAACGGTGGACTCGCTTTATCGATTCCCCGTTTATCAATTAAGGTTGCGGGTGCCGCAAGGAGCAAATGTGGACGAGATGGTGCGTTATTGGGGACGAGGGGGTCGCGAACAAAAAATCAGGCCATTGCTTTCCTCCCTGGCGAAGGTAAACAAGGCAGAAGGATCCACCGTCAGCATTGTGCATTTACTGCCGGTGTTTGCGCAAACCCGACTTTATACTTATCCCAGTGCATGGAAGGACAGCACGGTTGATAAAGAGGACTGTTTTTGGTCTTCGATGAATTTTTTTAACGATTCGCCGGACCAGGGATTTTTGCAGCCGAACTACACCAGGCAAGAGCTGGCTTCGCATTACCACATGGTTCAAGGGCAGGCAAAACTTGGAGACCTTCTGGCACTGGTAGACAAAGAGGGCAACGGCTTGCACATGTGTGTGTATATCGCGGACAATTTCGTTTTCACAAAGAACGGGGTCAACATTCTTTCTCCATGGGTGATCATGAAATGTTCCGATATGCTGCTATTATTTTTCCCTTCGAACGAAGATCGAAAGCTGGTGACTTACAGGCGGAACGACATGACCTGATGGGTGAGGCAGCAGTAAGTGAGTTGTGTGAGTTTTGACGTGGATTGGAGGGGAATCATTTACAGACAGCAAAGAGATAGCCGATGCCGGCTCCGAATCCGGTTCCGTAGAAAAGTCCCCAGCTTAATTTGGCCATTTGCGAAATATGGGTTTTGGAGATCTCGCTCCAATATCCCGTCCTGGGGTAGTGCGCAATCCAAGCCATGGCATGACCGCCAGCGAAGTAGCCCGCAGAATGGAAGATAAAAAACGCCCACACGGAGAAGGCAGCGAGGCTGCAAATGGCAAAACTGAAAGCTCCATAAAGAATTGCAGCAACAGATCGTCTTGCTGAAGATTTCGATTGGTGAAGGACTAATGGATCTGGATACATGCGAAAATTAGCGGCTGATGTGGTAAAATAATTACCACATTTGACTGGTAAAAAGAAAGCCCGCCTTTTTTGGGCGGGCTTTGCGCAAAGAATTTAAAAGAAGTTAATGACCGAAGCTAAAAGCGTAGTTTCTGCGACCTTCTTCGGTGACGGCCCAGAGATTAAATTCGGGGCCCACGGATTTCCAAAGTTTGAGGAAACGAACACCGCCATCAGCAAAGGCGTAATTGGAACCGATCCCGCTGTGCATGGCCTGCTCGAGTTCCTGATAGTCGTTGCCGCTGGTGCCTTCAAACAGATCCATGTAATAGTGGATCGAGACACTTTTCTTTTCACCAAAAAAGATGGTGTCGGAAGCTTTGCGAATGACGGAATCAGATACGATGCTATTTACCGTTACATCGTTGATGGAGGTTCCAAAGAAATCATTAAAGCCGTTCATGATATAGGTGCGGGGAGCGGCATCGGCCAAAGAAGGGGAATTGGTGGCACTATTGGGAACTTGAGGACCATCGCTGGGACAGCGGAGAACGCGGAGGTCCTTATAATAATCCTGCAAGCGGCCCGTCCAGCGGGGGTCATCGATACTTGCCCCCGTAGTGCGGGCTGGGTATTGGCCCTGATGGTCATTGGCATACATGGTGAGGGAAATGCCCAACTGATGGAGGTTATTGACGCAGGAAATTCTTTTTCCAGCCTCTTTAGCCCTGGCAAGTGTGGGCAAAAGCAAGCCGGCGAGGATTGCAATGATGGCAATCACGACGAGCAATTCGATCAATGTAAAAGCGCCCTTCGTTCGAACGGGCACGGGCGTAGCGGGTATGAATAATCTCATAATAACAATTTGGGAGCTACTCTCTAACCTTAGCAGCAAGGATATTGACTGTGCAGGTCTAAAATGAATTCAAACTTAATGAATAATTTTTGGGATTATTTTGTCTGAGTTAAAACCAAATGAAGTTTCGAACCATAGCGCTTATTCTGTTTCTCGCGGGCTTGCTGGCGTTCGCTTTTTACAACACGGATTGGTTTAAGCCTAAGGTGATGAAAATCTCCTATCGACAAATGAGGGACCAGGGAACGGTGTTTCTTCTCGACCAATCTTATCGACTTAACGACATCAAGGTGATGAAAACAGCGGAAGTGGACAAAGCCAAACCTGAGTTGCTGTGGCACATGATAGGGACAACGAATACGCCCTCGGTCACTGATTTTGCTTATGGAAGCCCGATACCGGGGATGCAATATTTTGCGGACAATCGAAAAGTCCCAGTGCTTGAGCCGAATGAAAAATACCGGGTGATAGTACGTTCCGGGAAATTGACGGGGTGGAAAGATTTTCGATTGGAGGCAAAAACGAACGCGCCTGCCCGGCCGACTCCGTAAGGGGGCTGGGGCAGATGGAGGGACCGAGAGAGCGATTCAGGGGCGCGAATCCGCCCTGGCCTTTTTCCTCGTGAGGGAGGTTTCGATATGTCCTTTCGAACTACCGTCTCCTTGTTGGTTCTCACCTTCATTACCAAATTCCGTTTTCTAGAGAGGGTTGATTGTTTCATTTCATCCGGTAACATGTTCAACGTAATACTGGGAACATGCTATGGCTTTGAAATTGTATCTCGCTTTAGGGTTGGTCGGGTTGGCAGCGGGTTGCTCCACCCCTGCTGAAAAACATCAGGCTTCAACACCACCGAGCACGCCGCGCACTTTGGATTATTACCAGGCCAAAGCGGACCGGTTCAATTCCATCCTGGCTTTTCCGCATTTTGAACTGACCCCCGGGGAAATAAAGACCACTCTGAAGGAGACGATAGCCGTAGCGGATAAATCGCTCGATGCGATTGGGGCGCTTAAACCAGCAGACGTCACTTTCAAAAACACGGTAGTGGCATTGGATGACCTTTCCTACGAAGCGACAAAAGTATCCAACCGGTTCAACCTGATCAAAGAAACGAGCAAGGACGCCTCAGTACGAGACGCAGCGACAGAGGCAATCAAAGAGTTCCAGGATTGGGCGGTGGGACTGGATTATCGTGAGGATGTTTACAAAGCCATCAAAGCTTATGCCGATAAAAACACGAAGCTGACCGGAGAAGACGCGAAACTGCTGAAAGAAACGTTGCGCGATTACCGGCGGGCAGGACTTGAGTTGCCTCCGGCGCAGAGAAAAGAAGTGGAAGCGCTACGCAAAGAAGTAAGCCGCCTGGCCACCGACTTCGAGACAAACGTCACGGAGGCAAAAAAATCAATCGTTTTCAGCAAAGTGGAACTGGAAGGGTTGCCGGAAGATTTCCTGACCCAGATCAAGACGGGGGATAACCAGTATACAGTGATGGCAAATGTGACATTCCATTACATCATGGTGCAGGAAAACGCGAAAAAGGAAGAGACGAGAAAGAAGGTTGAATTTGAACACGACAACCTGGCTCGGGAAAAAAACGTCCCACTTCTGGGGCAGATTTTAAAATTGAGGCATACGATAGCGAATAAACTGGGGTACCCGACGTGGGCGGATTTCCAGATAGAGCCGAAGATGGCCAAAACCTCGAAAGAGGCGACAGAATTCCTGCAGAACATGAAGACCGGTCTGCAGCCGAAGTTCGAAGCAGAAATAAGTGAGTTTAAAAAGCTCAAGGCTCGTGATACCGGCAATGCGAATCCTTCGATCAACCTGTGGGACTCCAAGTATTACGCCAATCAACTGCTGAAGGAAAAATATTCGGTGGATGCGGAAGAATTAAGGGCCTACTTCCCCTACGAGCGAGTGCTGGACGGAATGTTTAAGATTTACCAGCAAATCTTCGAATTAAAAATAGAGCCGATCGAACCTCCCTTCAGGTGGGTGGAAGACCTGAAGATGTTCGTAGTCTCGGATTCGCGAACGGGCGAGCCGATGGGGATGTTTTACCTCGATATGTTCCCACGCGACGGAAAATACAACCACTTTGCGGAATTCGGAATCATCGAAGGAAAGCTGCTGGCCAATGGTAAATATCAACGGCCGACAGTTGCCCTCATTTGTAATTTCCCGCCGCCGAGCAAGGACAAGCCATCGCTGCTGGCGCATCACGAAGTGGAGACTTTGTTTCATGAATTCGGGCATGCATTGCATGCGATCCTGACCCGGGCGCATTATTCGCGATTTGCCGGTACGAGCGTTCCGGGAGATTTCGTGGAGGCTCCCTCGCAAATGCTGGAACGCTGGGTATGGGACAAAAAAGTCCTGGACAGCTTTGCCGCCCATTACCAGGACCCAAATAAAAAAATCCCTGCAGCAACGCTGGGAAAACTCAAGGAATCGAAGTTGGCCACGCGGGGCAATTATTATCGACGTCAACTTTCCTTCGGCCTGACGGACCTTGTCCTGCATTCCGGGTATAAGGAAGGCGAGGATGTGGTAAAGATATCGAACGACACGACGTTCAGCACATTTTTGCCGGGACCGGAAAACACGGCTTATGTTGCTTATTTCGGCCATTTAATGGGATACGATGCGGGATATTATGGGTATGCCTGGGCGGACGCGATTGCGGCAGACATGGCCACCGTATTCGAGAATTCTCCTGGCGGATATTACGATGCGAAAGTGGGTCGCCGACTTCGGGATGAAATCTACGCGCCCGGATCCTCGCGGGAAGTGGAAGAATCGATCAGGAAATTCCTTGGTCGGGAACGCTCCATTAAACCCTTTCTTAAGAGCATCGGAATAGACGAGACTACAAGCAAATAAGAATGAGACGGGGTAAAATAGCTTGGGTTTGGCTGTTGGGAATTACGCTCCCCTGTCTATTGATGATGGGCTGCGGCAAACGGGTTACGCGAGTAGAGGCTGGCGACCAAACACAAGTTTACCATCGTGGGAACGGAGCGGATCCTTCCGACCTCGATCCACAATTGATCACGGGGGATATTGAACACCACATTGTCAGTTCGTTGCTGGAAGGGCTGGTAGCGGAAGACCCGAAGGATTTGCATCCCGTGCCGGGAGTGGCGGAGAGATGGGAAATTTCCGAGGACGGAAAAACCTACACCTTTTACCTGCGAAAAAATGCCAGGTGGAGCAACGGTGACGCGGTGACAGCGGATGATTTCTACAAATCATACCAGCGAATCCTTTCGCCCGGATTGGGATCCGAATACAATTACATGCTTTTCGTGGTGGAAAACGCGGAAGAATTCAACACGGAGAAGGTGAAGGATTTCAAGCAAGTGGGATTCCAAGTGATCGATCCCTACACCTTCCAGGTAAAGCTGAAAAACTCGACTCCTTATTTTCTATCGTTGATCACGCATCCGAGCTGGTATCCGGTGCACATGCCAACGATCCTGAAATTTGGCAAGATGGACGAGCGAGGGACGCGATGGACAAGGCCGGGAAATTTTGTGGGGAACGGGGCGTTTCGACTATCAGAATGGAAAGTGAACAACGTGCTGGTAGTGACAAACAGCCCGACCTATTGGGATGCAAAGGTTGTGCGCCTGAAGGAAATTCGGTTTTACCCGACGGACAACCAGGACGCCGAAGAGCGATCGTTCAGGGCTGGGCAGCTTCATTCCACTTATGAAGTTCCACTGACAAAAATCGAAGTTTACAAAAAACAATATCCCGACCTGATTCACATCGACCCGTTGCTGAGCACTTACTTTTACCGGGTGAACGTGAAGAAACCGCCGATGGACAACTTGAAGCTTCGAAAAGCGCTGGCGATGGCGATTGACCGGGAGCTGATTGTGGAAAAGATTCGCCGTGGGGGGGAACTTCCCGCGTATAACCTGACGCCGCCCGGAACGGCCGGTTACACGGCCCGGGCACAGATCAAGAAGGATTTTGCGGGGGCGAAAAAATTATTGGCGGAGGCTGGATATCCCGACGGGAAAGGTTGCCCCCCGATAGAGATCCTGATCAACACGCACGAGGCGCACAAGACGATAGCTGAAGCGATACAGTCGATGTGGAAAGAAAACCTGGGACTGGAAGTGACCATTGCCAACCAGGAATGGAAGGTTTACCTCGATACACAGAAAAGGATTGATTACCAGGTGTGCCGGGCTGGATGGAGTGGAGACTATGTCGATCCGAACTCATTCCTCGATTTATTTTTGACCGGGGGCGGAAACAATGAAACAGGCTGGTCAAATAAAGAGTATGACAATCTGATTGCGGAGGCCGGAAGGACGGGAGATCAGCAAAAACGGATGGAAGTTTTCCAGAAAGCGGAAGCCATCCTGATGGATGAGTTGCCAATCATCCCGATCTATTTTTATACGCGGCCGGTCCTTCGACAGCCTTCGCTGAAAGGATATTATCCAAACATCCTTGACCTGCACCCGTTCAAATGGGTTTACCTGGAATCGACACCCGGCAAAAAGGAATAACCTATGCTGCGCTATATTGCCAAACGTCTTTTGGGAATGATTCCAGTTCTGCTGATCATTTCATCGCTGACGTTTTTCATGATCCACAAAGCGCCGGGGGGACCTTTTTCCAAGGATAAGCAAGTATCGCCTGAAGTGCTCAAAAACATTGAGAAACATTACTGGCTGGACAGGCCGATACCGGTTCAATACCTGCATTACATGGGAAACGTTTTGAAAGGGGACCTGGGGCCCTCTTTTAAATACCCAAGCAGGACAGTTAATGAATTGATTGCGGACTCGTTCCCCGTTTCGTTGGAACTGGGATGCTACGCCCTGCTGTTTGCCATGTTTGTAGGGGTGATTCTGGGGTCGCTGGCCTCCCTGAGGCCAAACACAATATTTGATTACGCTCCGATGTCGCTCTCGATGATTGGCATTTGCGCGCCGACCTTCGTGATTGGACCGATCCTTGTCCTGGTTTTCGGCAACTATTTCAAGTGGTTCAACACGGGAGGTTGGGACAGCGCCCGGGACAAAGTGCTGCCGGTGATTACGCTGGGCCTTTACTATTGCGCTTACATAGCGAGGCTCTCCCGAGGGGGGATGCTGGAGATCATGAACCAGGATTTCATCCGGACGGCGAGAGCTAAGGGAGCATCCACATTTCGAGTGATTGTGCTGCATGCCATGCGAGGCGGGGTGCTCCCGGTGGTCTCATTCCTGGGCCCGGCGGCGGCGGGGATTATCACGGGCTCGTTCGTGGTTGAAAAAATATTTAGAATTCCAGGCCTGGGAAGATTTTTCGTGGAGTCGGCCTTTGGTCGCGACTACACGATGATGATGGGGACAGTGCTTTTTTATGCGTTCTTCGTGATCCTGTTCAACCTGGTGGTGGACGTGGTGCAGACGTGGTTGAATCCCAAAATTACTATTGATTCATAATGGAATCGACTCTCAAAGAGCAGCCCGCGTCGGAGACTCAAGTGGACATTCGTCCGCCATCGTCACTTTGGCGGGACGCGTGGATACGACTGAGCAAAAACAAAATGGCACTGATGGGTCTGTGGTTTCTTATCCTGCTTATCTTGTTTGCGCTGAGCGCTCCGATTATTGCCTCGCGAACATACGCGTATGACAAACAGGATTTGTCCATGACCTCGGCTCCTCCGAGCGGGCGCCACTGGCTGGGGACGGATGTCCTGGGAAGAGACCTGGCCATTCGTATACTTTACGGGGCGCAGGTGTCGCTGGCAGTGGGGTTGGCGGCGACGATAGTGGCCATCACCATAGGAGTGCTTTATGGCTCGATAGCAGGGTTTATTGGAGGGAAACTGGATTCGATGATGATGCGTTTTGTCGACATCATGTATTCCCTGCCCTTCACCATTTTCGTAATCCTGCTCATGGTTTTTTACGGGAGGAAATTCGTGAACCTATTCCTGGCGATAGGAGCAGTGGAGTGGCTGACAATGGCGCGTGTGGTGCGGGGTCAAATGTTGTCGTTAAAACGACAGGAATTCGTGGAAGCGGCCTTTGCGCTGGGATTACGGCGTCGACGGATAATCCTGCGGCACATCATTCCCAACATGCTTGGAATCATTATTATTTACGCCACATTGAGCGTGCCTAGCATTATGCTGCTGGAAGCATTCCTTAGTTTCCTGGGGCTGGGGATTCAGCCTCCGATGTGCTCGTTGGGGGTGCTGATCGAGGAAGGGGCGCGCAACATGGAGGAATCACCCTGGATGCTGGTTTTCCCTGCGGCGGTATTTTCGCTAACCCTGTTTTCATTGAATTTCCTTGGGGATGGTTTGCGTGACGCCTTGGATCCACGCGCTTCGAAGGACTAAATGGCAACACCACTACTCCAGGTCGATGATTTAGCGGTCTCGTTCCACACGAGAAATGGAATTGTGCGGGCGGTACGGAATATTAGTTTTCAGGTGAACAGGGGCGAGACCCTCGGCATCGTGGGGGAATCCGGTTCCGGTAAATCGGTATGCTGCTATTCGCTGCTTCGACTGCTCCCGATGCCCCCAGGGCGGATAGAATCAGGCAAAGCCATTTTTGACGGAAGCATGGATCTGCTTTCGGCTTCGATCAGAGATTTAAACAAAGTGCGCGGCAAGCGCATCTCGATGATTTTCCAGGATCCGATGACTTCGTTGAATCCTTACCTCAAGGTGGGACAGCAAATCATGGAGCCGTTGCTGATTCATGGGAGCACCACTAAAGCGGCGGCGCGCGCGCAGGCCATCGAGATGCTTAAATCCGTGGGGATCCACGACGGGGAACAAAGGATGGAAGCGTATCCTCATCAATTTTCAGGCGGGATGCGGCAACGGGTGATGATAGCGATGGCGTTGATCACCAAGCCAGACCTGCTGATTGCCGATGAGCCGACTACAGCGCTGGATGTGACAGTGCAGGCCCAGATCCTGGAATTGATCAAGAAAATGCAGGGGGAACTGGGAACAGCGGTGATTTTCATCAGTCACGACATGGGCGTGGTTGCGGGGTTCTGTGACCGTGTGAACGTGATGTACGCGGGAAAAATTGTGGAATCGGCAGGGACACAAAAGATTTTTGAGGAACCGCAACATCCTTACAACAAGGCGTTGCAAAAATCGATTCCGTCGTTGCAGCAAAAAGGAAAAGAACTTTTCACGATTGAAGGATTGCCGCCGGACCTGGCAGGTGACTTGAGAGGGTGTCCCTTTGCGCCGCGCTGTGCTTACGCGGTGGATTATTGCCGGAGGGACCCGGTGGAATTACTGGAGACACGCCCCGGGCATTATTCAGCGTGCCTTCGCGTGCAACGAAAGGAAATCACCCTTCAGTCATGAATCCGTTTTTACAAATTCGCGAGTTGAAAACTCACTTTCCGATTTCGAAAGGAATTATTTTTCAACGGGAGGTGGGGAAAGTGAAAGCGGTGGATGGGGTCAACCTGGAGTTACAACAAGGGGAGATACTTGGCCTCGTTGGTGAATCGGGTTGCGGAAAATCGACACTGGGCCGGAGCATCCTCCACATTATCAGGCCAACGTCGGGGCAAGTGCTTTTGGATGGAGTGAATCTGACGTTGCTGGAACCTGAGGCGCTTCGCAGCGCGCGCAAAGACTTTCAAATGATCTTCCAGGATCCTTATGCAACCCTGAACCCAAGAATGACGGTCTATGACACGCTGGCAGAAGCGTTTCGCGCTCATTTCAAAGTTAAAGGGAATGCGATCAAGGCGGAAGTGGTTCAACTTCTCGGCAAAGTGGGGCTGCCGGCAAGTGCGCTCAACAAATATCCGCATGAGTTTTCAGGAGGTCAACGGCAGCGGATTGCGATAGCGCGAGCGCTGGCGGTAAAACCGAAGTTGATCGTGGCTGACGAGCCGGTGTCGGCGCTGGATGTATCCGTGCAGGCGCAAATCATTAATTTACTGGCCAAGCTTTGCCGCGAATTGGGTTTGACGCTTATTTTCATTTCGCACGACCTTTCCGTGGTGAAACATATCGCTGACCGGGTAGCGGTGATGTACCTGGGAAAGATCGTGGAACTGGGACCGGCGGTCACGGTGGTGGAACGGCCTTTGATGCCGTATACCAAGGCCCTGGTGAGCGCCGTTCCGATCCCTGACCCAGTCCTGGAAAAATCGCGCAAAAGAATGTTGCTGACTGGAGATCCACCATCGCCGATCAACCCACCGAGCGGGTGCCCGTTTCGGACACGTTGCCCTTACGCGATTGAGAAATGCGCGCAAGTGGTGCCTCCCCTTGAAGATTTTGGGACGCAATTTGCGGCGTGCATTCGGATACGCGAAATACAGGGGCTGGAATCTGTGGGAAGTTCGCGAGCGGGTTGAGGAAAGGCAGCGGCAGGACGATCGTTGCCCAGATAATTATTTCTTATCGCCCCCGGGAGTTCCCTGAGGCGCTTTTCAAGTTGAGGGAGAGGAGGTGCGCTCCTAGTATTAGGCCATGAACGTTTTTGTAACGGGTGGGGCAGGCTACATAGGCTCGGTTTGCGTGGAGGAGCTTATCAATGCCGGGCATAAAGTAACAGTATTTGATAATTTAACGGAAGGGCACCGCTCGGCAGTGGATAAACGCGCGGTGTTCATCGAGGGAGATTTCGCCGATAAAGCAAAAATATCCGAAGCGATCAAGGGGGCAAAGCCGGAAGCGGTAATTCATTTCGCGGCCAGCGCGCTGGTGGGCGAATCGATGACCAATCCAGGCAAGTATTTCAAGAATAACGTGTGCAATGGGCTCAACCTGATCGATGCGGCGCATGAAAACGGGGTGAAGAAGTTCGTGTTCAGTTCCACCTGCGCCACTTTTGGCCCGCCGGATACGGTGCCGATGACCGAGGACCTTCCGCAGCGTCCGATCAATCCCTATGGCGAGTCGAAGTTGATGTTTGAGAAGATTCTGAAATGGTATCACGAAATTCATGGGCTTGAATTTGTGGCGTTTCGCTATTTCAACGCGGCAGGGGCGAGCGAGAATTTCGGTGAGCATCACCGGGTGGAAACGCATTTGATACCGAACATATTGCGCGTAGCGCTGGGACAGGCAAAGCAATGCGAAATCTTTGGAACGGATTATCCAACACCCGATGGCACGGCGATTCGGGACTACATTCACATCCGCGACCTGGCGCAGGCCCATATCCTGGCGATGCAACCCGGCAAGCAAGGGTTCTTCAACCTGGGAAATGGCGATGGCTATTCGGTGAAGCAGGTGATCGAAACGTGTGAAAAAGTTTCCGGCAAGAAGTTAACGTCCGTTGAAAAGCCTCGTCGCGCAGGGGACCCGCCAAAGCTGGTGGCCGCTGCAAACAAGGCGAAGACTGAACTTGGCTGGAAGCCACAATTTCCGAAACTCGAGCAAATCGTGAAAACGGCGTGGGACTGGCATGTGAAGCATCCCACGGGATATGCGGATTAGTTGATTTAAAAAAAGGCCGATCGCAAGATCGGCCTTTTCGATTTTAGAACAGGTTACCAGTTCAGCGGGTGCCCATGCCGACGGATTGAACCGTTTGGAAGAGTTTGCCTTCGGTCTTGATACTTGGGGCGATGATGATTTCAGTTTCCTGGAAATCGCGAATGGTGGCAGCGCCGACATTTCCCATGCAGGTAGTGATGGCGCCGACAAGGTTTTGAGAGCCATCATCCACGGTGGCAGGGCCAAATAGAATTTGCTTTAGTGAGCCAGTGATGCCGACTTTGATGCGCGTGCCGCGAGGCAAATTTGCGTGGGGAGTGGCCATGCCCCAATGATTGCCTTTACCGGGAGCTTCTTCAGCGCGGGCGAAGGCACTGCCAACCATGACAGCGTCCGAGCCGCAAGCGAGGGCTTTACAGACATCGCCACCCTTACTCATTCCGCCATCGGTGATGATGGGGATATAGCGTCCGCTGATCTTGTGATAATAATCGCGAGCTGCGGCACAATCGACAGTGGCGGTGACTTGAGGAACTCCGAGACCCAAAACGCCGCGACTGGTGCAGGCCGCGCCGGGACCGACACCGATGAGAACACCAGCGACGCCGCACTTCATTAATTCCAGGGTGACGTTGTAAGTGACGGCATTTCCAATGATGACAGGGATTTTCAAGCCCCTGGTGAAATCAGCTAATTCCAGGGATTTGTATTGAGTAGAGATGTGCCGCACGGTGGAAACGGTGGATTGAACAACAAAAACATCGGCGCCCGCTTCCTGGGCGATGGCGGCAAATCGTTCCGCTTTTTGAGGGATGCTGCTCACGGCAGCGAGGACGCCCGCCTTTTTCAATTCCTCAACGCGGCGGCCGATCAATTCCTCCTTGATCGGTTCCATGTAAAGCTTCTGGATCAAGGTGGTGACGTCATCTTTTCCGGCAGCGACAACCTGGCTCAAGACCTCGGCAGGGTCTTCGTAACGAGTCTGAACGCCTTCCAAATTGATCACGCCGAGACCGCCCAATTTTCCCATTTCGATACAAAAACGGACATCGGTGACGCCGTCCATGGCGCTGGCGATGATAGGGATTTTGAGTAGAATCTGGCTGCCATCCGGTCGTGGAATAATGAAGCTGGTATCGACTTCATTGGGATTGATGGTCATCTCACCGGGCACGAGAGCGATCTCGTCAAATCCGTAGGTGACTCTTGCTTTACGATTTCTGCCTATCCACATTCCCATATTAAAAATTCTAAAGTTAAGGTTCTAAATAAGATGGCTACTGTAACACGAAAATGGTTGCGTGATCAAAAATTAATTGCGTCGTTTAAAGTTCCGCACTGAGAACAGCGAGATCGATCGACATCATGGTCATCGGTGTAGACAAAGGCGCATTTTTCACATTTGAAAACTCGATCTTCACCTGCAGGCTGCCTGAATTTCCTGCGACGAAGTTCGGAGTATAGAGCCACGGCGGAAACCCCGGCAAGGAAAAGAAAAACGTAAACAAAAACGAGGTTATTTAGCTCCATATCAAGGAGTTACCCCCAAAGGCGCATTGGTGGAATAGTAAGCTTTCCAATGAAAAATCACGGATCCCGAAATCAGTTCGTTTCCAGCAAATTTTTCCTTGCCGGGTGGTTCGAAAATCAATCGTCGCGAAGTGGACAAGGCAAAATCATCGGCGGCGGGGATGCCGGATTTCACCAGCAACCGGTTCAGGACGACCTGACCATCCCGATCCGCAGAAATCTCGACGATCGTGTTGGAAGTCAAGGTGGAGGCAGGGAACATTGGGAGTGCGGGAAGAACAAGCAAACTCAAGTTGGTGATGGGTCCACGCAGGCTCATGACAGAATTCGTTCGCACGCTTTCGCCGGGGCTCAAAGCGTGAAAAGGCTGCTGGGCCGGCGGGTGATTTAATTTGGAAAGCAAAAAGTGCGCTTCATCCGCTGGCTGGACAGGAACAGGGACCTGCGTGTAGGGAAGAAAGGCAGAGGGAGCGATCCAATCCGGCAGGTCGGAGTTCGACTGACTGGAAGCAAGCCAGCCGACACCGGAGAAGGAACGGGCGTTAGCGAGGACAAAGAGAGTGGGATCTGTGTTTAAATATTTGTCGACCAGATCAACTTCGCGGTGATCGTTGAGGACGCGAACGTCCATTTTTGGCCTGGAAGCAGACAACTCCACGGAGGGACGGCTTTTTAATAATTGAAGAGCGACGATGTGAACCACGAAGAGAAACAGGATGGTGAAGACCCACCGGTTCCGGCTCCAGCCTGTGAGTTCATCGCGCATGCGCTAGTGTTTGGGGCTTATGAGATTGGCGGTAGGAACCCTGCCACCGAGGAGCACATTTTTAACACCCGCCTTTTTGGCGCAGGAAAGCACCTCCATGGTCACTTTATTTTCGGTGAGTTCATCCGCTTCAACGACCAGAGTCAGAAAAGGCGATTGCTTCAACAATTCCTGGAGGCGGAGGATTAACTTTTCCGAATTAATCATTTGATTCTCGAAGAACATTTGGCCGGCAAGATTCACCACAAGACGCACGCCGGTGGTCTCAGGAAGCGTGGCACTGTCGATGTTAGCCAGAACAATGGGATTGCCGGCGGATTCGAAGTTCAAATTTACTCCGCGGACTTTTTCGCGAACCAGGGACAAGACTTCACGGGGAGCAGCAGGATCTGCATTGAGGAGGATGATGGAATTGGGTGGGAGTTTTTTTAGTTCCAACCTGAGTTGCTCCATTTGAGAAAGATTGAACAGCTGGTTGTTCAGGGTAATTTCCCCCTGTTTGTTCACAGTGAGAAGAGTGCTGGACGTTTTGGCGGGGACAGGAGCATCACCCAAACTGATCCGAACGCCCGGGCTGTAGGTCAAGGCGGACAGGACCAGGAAAAGGAACAGGAGCGAAAAGAGACCTGCGAACGGCGCAAACTCGAATTGGCCCCGAAAGATTTTTACGTTTCGCTGGTAGCGCATCAGGGACCTGGTTTGGGGACTTCGGTAACAATGTTCAATATGTCGGTGGAAACCTGTTCCATATCGAGGACGATGGAATTGACACGACCGACCAAAAAGTTATAGCCAGCGTAACACGGTATGGAGAGGGCGATGCCAGCGGCGGTGGAGATCAGTGCCTGCCAAACCCCATTGGAAAGGATGCCTATATGGGCCTGCAAACCGGCGTCCTCCATGCGATGAAACACTTTCATCAATCCCAAAACCGTTCCCAAAAAGCCCATGAGTGGAGCTATCTGAGCGACGGTGGCGAGAACATTTAATTTTTGTTCCAACCGAGGGACTTCGAGGGTGCCGGCATCTTCAAGGATTTCACGGACCCCTTCCCTGCCCTTGTCGCGATTAAGCACGGCGATCTTAACCAAACGAGAAACTGGGCCCGGGGTGGCGTCGCAAATGGCCAATGCTTCGACAACATTATCGCGTTTCAAAACGTTGCGAACGCCGTTGAGGAACTCGGTGGAATTGATTTGGGCGCGATGGTAGTGAAGAAAGCGCTCGACGAAAACGGCGAGGGCCAGAGCGCTGGTCAGCATGAGCAGCCAAATCATTGGCCCTCCTTCCATCATAAATCTTGGCAGCATCGGTGGAGTATAAAAGCACCTTTCGCCAGTTTAAAGTTAAAGTTGCAGGTGTTGGATCAAAAATTTGTTTCAGAGCGCGTGAGGTTTCGCTACTGTCCGGCCATGGATAAAGTGGACCAGTTGAACGAACTCTTTCGAATGCAAAAGGCGCTGAACCAGCGGATCGGCGTGAATACAGACCAGATGACGGAGGAAGAGAAGACCAAGTGGATACTGAACTATTGCCGGGCGATGTCCCAGGAAATGGCGGAATTGACGGACAGCGTCCCGTGGAAGTGGTGGGCAAAGTATCAAAAATTTGACGAACAGAACGCCAGGGTGGAAGTGGTGGACCTGTTTCATTTCCTGATCAGCATGGCGCAGGTATTGGGCATGTCCGCAGAGGATGTTTACGCGGCCTACCTCAAGAAAAACGAGGTCAATTTCAAGCGCCAGGAGTCCGGTTACACGGCTAAAGACCACGACGATTCAAAACACATTTGAAACTGCCTCCCATCCAAATAGGCTCGACCCGCGCCCTCCACCAGACGGTGCCCGCGGAGTGGAAAGCTGACGTGTCGGCCATCCTGATCACGCCAGAAGAGCTCGCCACCAGGGTTCGCGAGCTGGCCTCAACCATACAGGAGGATTATACGGGGAAGGATTTGGTGATTGTTTCCCTTTTGAATGGAACGGTCATGTTCCTGGCAGACTTGATTCGGCATCTGTCCATTCCGCTCAAGCTCGATTTCATGGGAGTCTCCAGCTACGGCACGGGGACAGTCTCGCGCGAATTGCTGTTCACCAAGGAACTGCGCCTCGATGTCAAAAACCGTCATGTGCTGCTGGTGGATGACATATTGGATACTGGAAAAACGCTGCATGGGGTATTGCAGAAGTTGAAGCACCTCAAGCCAAAAGAAATAAAGACGTGCGTGCTGCTGGACAAAAAATCCCGCCGCGTGGAAGCGGTCGAAGCGGATTATGCGGGTTTTGAAATTCCAGACCTTTTCGTGGTGGGATACGGACTGGATTATGCGGAGCGCTACCGGAACCTTCCTTTTGTGGGAGTATTAGATCCCAGGATTTACAAAGAATAACCATGGATATCAAAGTCCAGTTTTTCTCATTCTTCAAAGATTTGGCGGGCCACTCCGAAATTTGCCTGCCTTACGTGGAGGGGGAACGACTGGAAAATTGCCTGGAGCGAATTTACGCGAAGTGCCCCCAATTGCTTCCATTTCGGCGATCCGCGCTGGCGGCCGTCGGGTTGGATTATCAGCCTCATAGCCATCTCCTTCAACCTGGGGACGTGGTTTCATTGTTTCCGCCCGTGCAGGGGGGCTAAGCGATGAAAACAGAACTGATTTTAACTGAAAACCCCATCGTTGAAATCGACTTGTTAAAGTCGCGCCGGTTCGATTCGAAAAGCGGGGCGGTTATTTATTTTTCAGGGGTGGTGCGGGACCTTGAAGCGGGTGAGCGGATAACAGGTTTGCACTATGAAACCTTTAGGGAAATGGCGAGTCACCAGTTTGAATTGCTTTTCCAGCGAGCGGGAAGCCAATGGGCAATCGCCAGCATACGGCTGGTTCATCGTCTGGGATTCGTCAAAGCCGGGGAAACTTCGCTCTGGGTGGAAGTGGCTGCCGGACACCGGGGGGAGGCATTTGCGGCGGCTCAATATATCATCGACGAGATGAAAAAGGTGGTCCCGATCTGGAAGAAAGCGGTGTTTGAATCATGATTTTGCCGAAACTGATCAGTGCGCTCGGGTGCGTGGTTTTCATTCTCGTGGCGTGGCTCATGTCGAACGGCAAAAAGCATTTTCCATGGCGCGCGGTGATGGGCGGGCTGGCCATCCAATTCGCGTTTGGCTTATTCATTCTCAAGACATCGATGGGAGTTTCGATCTTTAGTGCACTGCAAAAAGCGGTGGATAAACTTGGAGATTTCTCAGGCCAGGGAGCGGCGATGGTGTTTGGGCCGCTGGCTTCAGCGGATCCGCTCATCAAAGCATTTGGGCCGCAGAGCCCGGTGATCTTTGGGATTTATATCACAGCCACGATTATCTTCATTTCTGCCCTTTCCACTTTTCTTTATCACTATGGCATTTTGCAAAAGGTGGTTCAGGGGATGGCGTACGTGATGCAACGGCTGATGAAAACCACGGGGAGTGAGAGCCTGGCAGCGGCGGCAAATATTTTCGTGGGGCAAACGGAAGCAGCACTGATCATCAAACCGTACATCAGTGGTATGACCAAAAGCGAAATCCTCGCGTTGATGACGGCAGGAATGGCGACAATCGCGAGCGGGGTGATGATCGTCTATGCGAACATGGGAATCGCGGCGGGTCATCTGCTTACGGCTTCGGTTTTGAGCGCGCCGGCGTCGCTGCTTATTGCCAAGGTGATGTTTCCGGAAAGGGAAACTCCGCAGGATTACAAGGCAGGATCCCTGTTTAAGATCGACACCGTGAATGGGATTGATGCGCTTTGCCGGGGGGCATCGGAAGGAACGGCGCTGGCAATCAATGTTCTTGGAATGTTGATCGCATTTGTCGCCTTTGTGGCCATGGTGAATTTCCTTTTTTCGGCAGTCCAGGGTTGGATAGGCATAGCTCACCCGATAACGATGCAGAATATTTTGGGCTACTTGAACGCACCGTTCGCGTGGCTGATGGGGGTGCCGGCCAGGGATTGCAATTTGATAGGGCAAATATTGGGCGAGCGAATCGTGCTGAATGAATTTATCGGTTATATCGATTTACTGGCCAAAAAGGATCAATTAACGGAGCGAAGCATGATCCTGGCAACCTATGCGCTTTGCGGCTTCGCGAATTTTGCCAGCATAGCCATTCAAATAGGGGGAATCGGGGCAATTGCGCCTGAAAGAAGGGGCGATTTAGCCCGTTTAGGGGTGAAATCGATGGTGGGAGGGCTGTTGGCCTCCTATATTACGGCGGCAATTGCCGGGATCCTGCTTTAAAAGGTTGGGAGGCAAACGGATGAAAAAACTGTTTTTTGGGATTATCATCTGTTTGAATCGTTCGAACGTGTTGTCATGAACAAAGTAAAAATCGGTTTGTACATTTTGCTGACGCTCTGCTCGATCGGTTTTGGGCGAGCCTTTTATAAGGAGTATACTGCCAACACAAAGACCGGGATTTATCGTTTTAGCGCGGAATTGAGCAACGAAGTGGACACAGCGGTGGCGACCACGACCACCCCCACCCCTACGCCAGTCATTCCACCGGTTGTTTCGAATTCGCCCACTCAGACAAACACTCTTTCGGTCACGACCACGAATCTTAGCAGCGAAGCGACCAATATCGTAACGCTGGTGACAAACCTGGATGGAACCATCCTGACCAATGTCGTCACGAATGCGGTATCCTCGACAACGACCATTACGACAAATGCCGTGGCGGCGACTGACACGAATGTGGCGGCCGTGGTGAGTAACCCCGCGCCCGCAGTAGTCAAAAACGTTCCAAAACTTTCCGACAGGACTGTGCCAGGGGTGCCAGGTGAAAATTCCAGCAAGCGACATTTTGGCAGGATGATCGCGTACCTTGGGGCATTTCTGTTGAGCACGATTTTCCTGGGATTGATGATTGCCCAGGATGTATCGCAGACGCTGGGATCCAAAAGTGTGCAGTTCCTATTCAATGACGAAGGTGATGGCATGAGGGCTCCGGAGTACGAAGACGCAGAGGCCAAGTGGGCCAATGGGGATTACCTGGAAGCAGTGCAATTGATGCGTGATTACTACAAGAGCAATCCGTCGGAAATCTATGTGGCCTTGAGAATCGCTGAAATTTACGAAAAGGACCTGCAAAACTTCCTGGCGGCGACGCTGGAGTATGAAGCCATATTGGAACACCGCATTCCCGACGAGCGCTGGGGATGGGCAGCGATTCATTTGTGCAACCTTTACTTTAAGCAGAACAAGGTGGAGAAAGCAGTGGATTTGTTGCGACGAATCGTCCGCGATTACGGCCACACTTCTGCCTCCCACAAAGCTCGAAAGCGGCTGGCCTTGTATGATCCTGAAGCCGCCGCTGTGGCACCCCCCGAAGCAGCTCCGGTGGAAGAAGTCGAAGCCCCCGAAATCAAGCTCGCAAAGCCAGGCAAGAAAAAAAGTGTCAAGGATGACTCGAACTCAAACCTTCCTCCTGGATTCCGTCCGAAGGGCTGACGACCGGTAAAATAAAAAGTGCGGGAAGCTGGTTCCCGCACGCGACTGAACATTAGGATTTATTATTTCCCACCCGAGGCAGGAGTTCCGGCACCGCCGGTTGCACTGGAGTTGACCGGAGCATTGCCGGAGTTAACGGTGCCGCTGCTTCTGGCTGCGCCGCTGGCTTCATTTACTACCGGACCGGAACTGACACTGCCTGAGGCCACCCCGCCAGAGTTAGTGAGGCCGTTTGTTCCACGAGAGACGGTTGATCCATTGCCACTGTTTAGACCGGCACCGATGCCGGTAGAGCTATTGATGCTATTGGTTCCCAAGCCTGGGGTACCCGTTGGCGTGGGGATCCCAGCGTTGGCGCCGGTCTTCCAATCGTCGGAGCTATTGATGGGACGAGATGTGCCAGCGGAAGTCCCGGCACTTGCACTTCCGGCTCCAGCCCCGGTAACACCCGTGCCGCGTGTGTCAGTTCCCGTGAGGCCAGTGCCACGAGAATCTGTCCCGACAGTGGATCCTCCAACTGTTGAACCGCCGAGGCCATTGGTGGAGGTCCCGGACCCGACGCCCAGTCCGGAAGTGCTGCCCGAGAGACCGGTTCCCGTACTTGTGCGAGGGTTCAGACGGGAGTCACCCGAAGGTGTAATCCCAATGCCACTTTGCCCCGAATCACGAGAGCCGCTGGTTCCGGAGGTTCCCACGGACCCAGAGGTCCCGGTAGAACCAGCGCTGGTGCTCGTGCCGCTTCCCGTGGCTGTCCCACTGGCTGAACTGCCTGCGGATTGAGCCATTACCGAACTGCCGATCACGGCCAGACAGGAAAGGATGAGAGAATATTTTTTCATATTACAACTTTCGTTAAGAATTTGACCCGTGTGTATTCGTGGAGACGCAATATTCCGAAATTGAGAATGCCTCCCCGTGTTACACGTCTATAAGAAAATCTCGATGGAGATGAAGCAGGTCACAATTAGGGAATACCTTTAAAGGAAGTTCCTCATCCTTGCCGTGTTCGGAGCAACGATCAAAACCGAAGCGAAACGGGGTAGATCACCGTTCGTGGACAAGCCCCCCCAGTACGGCCAAATATTTCTATGGCTGCGAAGTTGGTGTTTTCTTGCCACTGAAGATCAGGCGAAAGAAATTCCGAATAGGAGTGGATTTCACCATTCGAAGTGTGGCGGTGGCGCGGAAGTCGTTTTCCAGTTTTCTCCAGGCCTGACGGGCGAACAGAACGGAATTACCCACGGAAATGATCGCCCAGATCCAGGTCCAGAGTGTGCCGTGCTGATCGATGTTGAAATCGAGTAAATTCACCCCGGTCAATAGAGCGAAAAAAATGATCCAGGGGAGCAGCATGACCCTGGCGACGCTTGCCCCGGCGGCGTTGTTGACTTTTGTCGCGAGCATGGATTGCCACATGCTGACCAGGACCAGGGCCACGATATCCACAAAGAAGGTAATTTCACCGACGACACCCACCAGGACGATGTCTTCGTTGGCGGTGCCTGTGGTATCCGCCATGAGAAACAAAAAAACGTCGAAACAAAGAACTCCGACCAGGGGCCAGGCGAATTGCTTGAAGAGTGAAAGATAGTAGCCGTGAAGAATTTCATGAACGGTGAGTGGAGTGGAAAGAATCAATTCCAGGGCACCGCTTCGCCTGTCATGGGTAAAGCGGGAGGCGGCTTCGGAAGCGATCCAGCCTTTGAACACAATGTGGACCAGGACGGCCATGGTAATGGAGATGCCAAATTCCTTGAACCACCGGGAGGGGGA
>JAQGOY010000176.1 GCA_028293375.1 Verrucomicrobiales bacterium
CATATCGCCCAAAACATCTCGCCCCATTCCCACACATTTCGGCTGTGCTCCCGTCATTATTGTAAAACTCCCATGCCCAGTCTGCCTTTCCCGAGCGACACGGAATCAATGCCATGATCCCATCCGCTCCCACCCCTTTCTGGCGATGGCACAACCGCACGATCTGCTCTTGCGTCAACCGCATCTGCCCTGCCCGGTTATCCAGAAGGATAAAATCGTTCCCTGCCCCGTTCATCTTCGTAAAATCC
This sequence comes from Verrucomicrobiales bacterium, assembly GCA_028293375.1. Taxonomy (GTDB): domain Bacteria; phylum Verrucomicrobiota; class Verrucomicrobiia; order Limisphaerales; family JAQGOY01; genus JAQGOY01. The sequence continues at coordinate 249 of JAQGOY010000176.1, forward strand.
AAAACCATGACGAACAATATAAACGAATTTCCCCGCCGAAAAGGGGAAACAGCGACTATTAGTTATGCTACTATTCTGCGAAGCACCGGGATTTCGCGTCGTATCTCCTCAGTCCGTCTCCTTCTCCAAGGGATATTAGCTGATAATTTCCTTCACCACCCGCCCTGCTACATCCGTCAGCCGAAAATCTCTTCCTCCATACCGAAAGGTCAACTTTTCATGGTCGAATCCCAGTAAATGCAAAATCGTCGCGTGGAAATCGTGTACATGGACCCCATGCTCCGCCACCTCCATTCCGTATTCGTCCGTCTTCCCATAAACTGTCCCGCCCCGCACTCCCGCCCCGGCCATCCACGAACAAAATGCTCCATGCTGATGGTTTCTACCCTGCTCCCCATCCAGAAAGGGTGTTCTTCCAAACTCTGTCGTCCATACCACCAGGGTATCCTCCAGCATCCCGCGCGATTTTAAATCGTTCAGCAATCCAGCAATCGGCTTGTCCACATTCTTTGCCAACGGTTCATGGCTTTTCATGTTGCCATGCGCATCCCAGTTTTTGTTCGACCCGGCATCGATGAGTTCAATGAATCGCACCCCGCGCTCCGCCATCCTCCGTGCCACCAGGCACTGCCAGCCAAATCCTTCGCTCGATCCACGCTCCAGCCCATACATCTTCAAAGTAGCGTCAGTCTCTTTTGAAAGATCCATCACTTCCGGCATTTCGTGCTGCATTCCAAAAGCCGTCTCGAACGACTGAATTCTCGCTGCCAATTGTGGGTCAGCCGATCTAGCTTTCAGATGTCGTTTGTTATAACTGTTTAGCAATCCCAATTCCAACCGCTCCGCTTCATCCGAGCGTCCTTTGCGTGTCAAATTGGGAATGGGCTCCAGCCCGGGAGTTACCCGGACACCCTGGAAATTGCCCGGCAAAAAATCCGAGTCCCAGACCTGGCTCCCCGCATAAGGCAGATTGGGCGCAAGCACCACAAAACCAGGAAGGTTTTGATTCACTGTTCCCATCCCATAAGTCACCCACGAACCAAGGCTTGGTCTTTTTACCGTCACGCTTCCTGTATGAATCCCCAGAGTCGCCTCCACATGATTATTATGATCCCCATGCATCGAGCGAATCAGGCAAATGTCGTCCATGCACTCCCGCACATTGGGAAAAAGATCGCTCACTTCCGTTCCGCACCGACCACCCCTGCGGAATTCCCAGAACGGTTTTAAAAATTTCGGCGATTTTGCATCCCCACTCATGCTGGGCTTGCCGTGATCCGCCACCAGTCGCGGCTTGGGATCAAACGAATCCAATTGCGAAACCCCGCCTCCCATATAAAGAAAAATCACCCGCTTCGCTTTGCCTGGAAAATGAGGACTTCTCGGCGCCAACGACCCATGTCCGACCTCTCTCTCGGATGCCATCAATTGCGAAAGAATCCCCGGTAGCAGGATTGAACCTGCAGCCAATGAACGGATCGCAGCTCGTCGCGAAAAAGTCTCTTTACCTATTCCAACCACAAATCAAGATCCTGCCCCAAACACGACCTACTCGCAAGCAAGAGAGTAACCGATAAAATGGCAAAATATCCCTTCAAACCAGGCTCCATGGCAGCGACTTGTTTTTCATTGCCCCGTCTTCCCCACCTTCCCCGTCAGGCTCGCCCGCTCCTGCAATTCGGTCAATTCCGTCTGGAACCTGCGCAACCGCTCCGCCTTGGCCCTCAATTCGATTAGTTCTGCCTTCTCTTTGTCGTCCCCACCACTTTTCTCACGACTTTGTAATTCATCCGACAAAGCGCTCACTGTTGCTTGTCTTTGGTTGGCATTCTCACCCAATTTCCGAGTTTCCTGCCTCAAATCATTTAGTCGCCGGTGCTGGACAATCATCACTGCCAACATTCCAACAAGCGCGAACCCCAAAGCCATTTTTAAAACCAGTTTCGCCATGCAGTTCAGTTGTTGAAGTTAAGGCTGCGAATAAAGTGCCAGGACCGATTGAATCTTTTCAACTTCCTCGGCGGTGATCGCCATCACCCGCATCACTCCCAATTGGCTATCAAAAAGCATCGCCGTTCGGGGATCCAATTCAACGCGATTTGCTTTTAAGAGGTTCGATACAATCGAGCTAAGTCCTGCTGCGTTGTTGGTCGACACCATTCCTTTTCCCCCTTCTCGAAAGCCTGTTGTTGCTATTGTGTTGGGAGTTGACGAGGCAATCGAAGCCGGCATAGCGCGCTCTACCACTAATCGAATTTTTTCCGCGTCCAAGGCGGCCAGATTGAACGTTCGTATATAATATTGCCCGTGCCGCGTTAACCCCTCTGATTGGTTTTGCCCCCTCTGCTCATCTTCTCTCTTGAGCGCTGCCAAACGATCCCTTTCTTTCTTGCGCCATTTAGCCAATTCCTCCTCCACTCCTCGCAGCATCCCAACCTCATTCCGCAATTGTAGAAGTTCCAACTGGCTCTTTTTCTTATAATCCTCTGGATTCAATCCCCGCACCTCGATCTGCAACCCCGCACTTCTTTTTTCTAACTGGAAGTTTTGTGCCGCCAGGTTCTGGTTTTGTCTTCTCAAGGATTCAGTCACTCTGTCCTGCCATATCATCACTATCGACCCCGTGATCAACAGTCCCGCCAACAGGCCCGGTTTCAGTAAGCTTCTAGCCATATATTGAAGTGAAAAAATATTAACTCCCGCTGTGCCCATACTCAGTCCCATCGCCCCCACAACAGATGATGAAATTGCAGTTACCAACCCTGCGGGAGCCGCCTGCGCTCCATTTGCCAACAGCAGGCACACCACCCCGGCGACAGATATCTGTTTCCCTTCCTGCAAAAAAATCGCGCAATTTCTCCACCGCCCTGGAAACCCTCATCCTTGGCCAGATGTCTGTCGGCGACCATCCGCAAAGCAGAAGAATAAACAAGGTCAACATGTCTCCGAACCAACTCTGAAAAAGCCGATTCGGATTTCTCGCTCACATACTCCCGCAACAGTTGTTGACCAGACAATGAGTTCACCCAAAGAACAGTACCCAAACTCAAAAAAACCGGACACAAAAAGATTCCAACTCGATCTTGAAAGTGGGCGAGTCGATCTCCATCACCAAATAAAGTGCAATTCCAAATTCGCAGGCTATTCACTTTAGTTTCAATTATTTACGAACTCGAAAAAAAATCTCACCTATCCGAGAGCATCGTAAATATTCGCAGGATACGACGTAAGTATCTGACTAAAAGCAAAACCGCAAGTCCAAGCCAAACTCCGCAGGCGTGGCCTTTCTTTCGCAATCCTAACGAGCGTTAAATCTCACCATCCCCACCCCATATCATTGAATCCGAGTCACCCCGAAGCCGCCACTTGACAGTTGGTTGATCCAGCTCCCCGCCTGGGGTTGATACTTTTTATAGAGTTCGCTGGGCATGCTCCTCTTTACTTTCCCTTCCACCTCCGTTCGGATCTGCTCCATGGCCAGACCTCGTTGAGTGGGGGTCATGGTTTTATCCATCATGATTTGCTGCCTTTTTTGTAGCGCATCCGATTTGATGGCATACACATTGTTCGCGATTTTCGCCCCATCCGGGATCTCATCATTGTTCACCAGGCGGAGCAGGCTCTGAAATGTGCCGTCGTAGCTCCGTTTATAATCCGAATACCGATCCTTCCCCAAAGCGGCCTCGATTTTAGCTTCGGTTTCAGCAGCCGCATTTCGAAACTCGGTTCGCCCCTGTGTGTCTCCCGGTTCGTAATGGCTCAAGTTCCCGTAATTAAGATCAAGCCGATCCTTGGAATCGTGAATCGCCCGGAATTCGGCTTCCGTCGCATCGAATCCCACCAACTGATTTCGCAAATCGCGACCGAGCCAGGAGGTCTTTGCATAGTAGTCACGTGCCCCCTCGACCCCCAGCGTTTGTTCCAACTCCGCAATCAATTTTTTGCGAACGTCATTCAATCGCTTATGGTCTTCCGGCGTGTACAACCCCTTGTTAAACATTTCCTGGCCGATGGTGTCGTACTTTTGGGTGATACTTGCCACCTGGCTGCGTTTGTCTTCAGGTACCGTCGCCAAAACCTTTTCCGGATCCAATCCGTAGAGCGGCATTTCGTTTTCCCCATAAACCGGCAGGGTCACATGCAGCAATTCATAAATGAGTTCGTTTTTCTCTTTCCGAATATCGATCAGTTTTAATCGGCTCTCCGCTTCGGCAAGGTTGGCTTTCACCGTTTTGGAATCCCAATAGTGCAGCGGTTCCGCTGGGTTGATCCTGGCGGCCCTTATTTTAGGCGCATAAAGTTTGTCGATATCCGCGATGATGATCTCCTGAATGGTCAATTCCGGGCACCCGATAGCCCGCAGGTTCGCGATGTAGGTTTTATAATCGGTAGACTCGACCTGTTGCCAGTTGAACGGTGCGGACTCAGACCGCTTGACTGGCTCGGAGGCGACAACAACCACTGCCTGGGTCGTGGGTTTCGCCTGGACATGGACACCGACAGGTTCAACCGGCGCTTTCTGGTTTCGAAGGCTATTACCAAAATAAGCGAGGTTGACGAGAAGCGACAATACCAGGAATACCTTGGTTTTCATGGGCTTTTAAATTAACAAAAGGATACTATTTAAGCAAATCCATTCGCAGAATTTAATAACCCCGAATCGGCTATCATTCGCTCACAGACTCGGCTTAAGGCGAGGAAGAATCGGAATGAGTCCCGATCCGAAAAACAACACCGAAATCCTCGACTTTAAATGAGATCGGTTTACTCGCCCTTTTGACAATCGCCTTTAAAACCTGATCCATGCTGGCATCTCGTTGATCCACGGATACATAAATGTCAGAACCCGCGGGCAATATTGCTCCGTCTGGTTCCAAACCCGCGTCCATCTCAAAACCGATGTAAATGCCCTTTTGGTCGGGATCTCGATGCCTCGATTTCTCGCTTAAAACTTTCAGTGCATCCGGAAGTGGCAAGCGATCGAAAGTCACCTCGCTAAAGGCAATATTTTCGAGCTTATAGATTATCCAACTCCGCCCTTTTTCCGCGAGGCGACCTCTTGGGCCTGTCGGCAGAACCGGTGGTCTTCCTTCTTGGATCCACTCCAGGTACTGCAAAGCCGGGACGTTTTGGGGATAGAGGGCCACCACTCCTAAAAATACTTCTTTGGCAGTGGCAGGTTGGCCTGTCTGGTAAAGTTGCTTCCCAAACTGGAGCCGGTCTTTGATCCAGGCTTCCTTCGCCAATTGATCCGCATTTGTGGCTTCTTTCCGATCCAACTCCTCAATCACGCTTTGAAGTTTTTGGACGTCTACTTCTGTTCCAGTGGCGAATATTTGTCCGGTTTCTTCTTTGAAATGCAGCGACCGCACCTCTATGTGGTGACGCCGCATTAAATATGCTCGCATAGCTAGACCATCCTCCTTTTCTGAGGAGGCGATCGTTTCGCTCATCCACTTCGAACGAATGGATTCCATGTTTTTGACCTTGTAACTTTTGGCTGCCTTGTTGGAGGGGTTCTCTTCAACAAAAGCCTCTCTCGGTCTATGCAGTTCTCCGTAGCTCGCTAATGCGTGTAGAGCTGTTTCATTCTTAGGGTCAAGCGATGCGGCCTGATTATATTTTAGTTTCGCCATGCTGGGTTCCCCCGCCCCCAAAAGAAGCTTGGCTTTCTCCAGGATTTCTGTGATCGCCTTAAGTTTCACCGACTCCGGCGATATCAACTCCGCCCTTTCTGCCTGCTCCTTCGTGAGCCCTGCGAACCGTTCGACTGGACTGTTCGTACGTTGTCCCAACGGAATCACAGGATTACGGGACTCACTTTCCAACCACCTGTAAAACGGCTTGAATCGATAATAGTTTGTATATTTGTCTGAAGAAAAGTGTTCCTGCGGTAAAGAGTGATCCGCCGCCTCATACTTTAATATTTCAATTATGAAAGACGGCCCCCATTTGCCTTGCACCAGCTTCAAATGGGTAATCTTGGTTGGATAACCACCAAGTGAACCGGCGGGATTGGGATACTTATATTCCAGTATCAGGTAAGGAGTGTCCCGCAGTTCATGACTTAATCTGGCACGGTGAGGCAGGTTATTGGAGATTTCCAACTCGCCGTAGAAGTCCCAACTGTTGGTTTTATCCCCTAAGTTGTGTGCCCTGCCAGAAAATGTGTTTCCTCTCCATTTGACTGAATCTTCCAGCATACTGCCAATACCCATGTGGGCAGTCTGACTCAACATGAGTTCGGAGTGTTGGACATCCCTCGTTTCTTCTGTTGTTTGAGTAAGTTCAAAATCCACAATTTTAAACACATTGGTTCCATGCCGACCATGGATGAATAGGATATTATTGTTCGTATTTGCGTCACCTGTGAAATTGGTAGAACGTGAGGTGAAGAAGTTAAAGTTTGGGCCTGACTGCGAACCCCAAAAATAAAGTGGATCACGCTGTTTTTGTGGATCGTATCCGAGTCGTTGTATCTCATGAATCTCTTCCGGCGACATGCCCTTCGGAATTTTTAGCTGGCTAAAAATTACTTCCTTTATCTCTGGCCTCGAAACCAGTGCATTTTGATAAAACTCTACCATCGAGGAGTCCCCAGATGCCCCTCCGGGTCTTTGGGCGTCAGTCATCAAGGTGACAGTGAGCAAAGCAACTATCGCCAATGCCGCGATGGAAAATGACTTCCCTGGCGCAAACGATAGAACCATCGCGATCCTGTTCCTCATCTGATTCCTTTCCTCAAGAATCCCAATCAGTCCCGGTACCGGCGACGGTCGAACAAAACGTTCCAGCAGTTTGACAATTGTTTTTGCGTATGAATTGTTCTCTCCTGTTTTGGTCCGCTCCAGCACCACCGCGTCACAGGCCAACTCGCGATCGGCTCTCATCCGGGTAAATGCGATGCACACGAACGGATTGAACCAATGAATAATCTGCAACCCAGTCAGTAACCAATTAACAGCGATATCCATTCGTTTCAAATGCCCCGCCTCGTGCAGAAAAATATAGCGCAGTTCCTGTTGCGAAAAATCGAGAATCAATCCTGTTGGCATCAGTAGAACCGGTTTCCAAAAACCAAACAGCGCGGGACTTTGCACCCTATCGGTCTCACATATCTCCAGGGCCTGCGATGTTCCCATCTCCGCTTGCGATTCCGCCCATAACCGCAGGATCGAAGGATCAGTGATTCGCACCGCCTGACGAAGGTGCCGTTTAAGTTTCCAAAACTCGTAAAAGAGTCTTGCTGCAAAGATTACCGCGCCCAGTGCCCAGGCAGTAATTGCGATCCTGAGCCAGGGAATGGGGCGCTGAACAGCGGAGGCCGCTGCAGTAATCGGTCGAGCCACTTCCAGGGTAACTACGGGTTCGGAGGCAGGAAGAGATTCTGTCGATCTGGATAATGCAACCACTGCGGGCGCGACTCGCGCGGGCTCGACACTGGTGAAACGAACCGGCACTTCAAGGAAGATGACTTGATTTTGCGGCAGCACATTAAAAACGCTGACCGGACTCTGCGGAAATGCCGGCAATAACAAGCGGGCAACGACAAGAAACCAAAGATTATGCCGCCATCGAGGACTAAGCTGTTTTCGAAACAAACGTTGGGTAACCAAAAGCAGGATAACGAGGAAACTCACCTGCCACGACGTTCGGTAACACCATGATGAAACAGCCTCGATAGAAACGTTCATTTTTTCTCCTGCTGTTCGATCATCCGTTTCAACTCATCGATCTCTGCCGGGGTGAGCTTTTTATGCTTCGCATACTGCACCAGCATCATGGCCAGCGACCCGTCAAAAACTTGCTTAAGAAACGATTCACTCTCAGCCTTCGCGCACTCTTCCTCCGAGACAAGTGGATAATAGAGATAAAGGTTCTTGTAAGCCTTATGACCCAGGGCTTTCTTGCGAATCAAACGGTTAAGCAAAGATTTCACCGTGCGAGGCAACCATTTTTCCTTCTCCGCCAACTCCTGGATGAGGTCATAGGCAGGTTGAGGCGACTTGCGCCAGAGCAATTTCATGATCTTGCGTTCCGCGTCAGAGATGGATGGAGGCTTGGTCATTTTGGCAAAAGGATTTATTGAAGTGTCAAAACGATTACACGCGTGATCACTTTTGACAAGAACTATCTTTTCAACAGAATCCGATAGGGCAATCGAAAAATGAGATCGGAAGTTCGTCCCTAAATTCACGAGGTATACGCACACTTACGACGAGATCATGTTTCCCAAACAAACATGTGGAAAAGGGCAACACCAAAGCATATCACGAAACCTTGAAAAACAGCTCTGCCACTTAAGTGATTCGTAGAAGTATCGATCATGATAATGCCTGGAAAAACGTGAAATTATTTAACACTACAAATTGAAAAACGAACCTCGTTTCCAGTTATCGAAAGAACTCAATCCAGCCTTTTGTCAAATGCTGCAACAATGATCAAATCTGCAGGTTGGATCTTCATTTTCACGAAACTCTTCCATTCTTCCTGCCCTTCTGTTGCTCTGGAATAGATGCATTGAGTGATGGAGTTTTGCTTTACGATCCTGAATTGAACCCCATCCTGGTAACTTGCTTTGCTTCGCAGCCCGGCCATCACGCTTTCCAGTGTACTGTTTGTCGAAGCCCCGAAACAAAGCCATCGCCATCCGTAAGTCTCTTGTAGGCCACGCCGAAGGCCGGCGAAGGAGCGCCAGGATTCGCCCTGTGCAGATGCGGTTCTCGACAATTATCAAGGAATGTTTATCCTAAACCTCAACTCAATCTTCCAATGTTTCTATGAACCACTTGAAAACTGTTTTTGCTATTGCAGTCACAGCTCTTCTCGCCTTTACCGCCACTTATTTCGCGCTGAAGCCAAATACAGATCGCTTGCACGCGGACTTGCAGAATGCGCTTGCCGCACAGGATCGGCTTGCCAAGGAACGCGAAGAACTTGTGTCCGACCTCAAACGGCGCGAGGCCGAATTGGAACAAGGTCGTAAAGACAAAACTGAACTGCTGCGCCTTCGCGGTGAAGTGGGCCAACTCCGGACGCAATTGGGCTCCGTTCCTCCCAAGGCAACCGTCAAACCAACAACTGTCACTGAAACGAAAACAAAGGGGCACCCGCCAGGATCCTACATTCCAAAAACCGAATTAAGCCATGTCGGTTTTGCGACCCCGGAAGCAGCTCTGGAAACGATGGCCTGGGCCACCCTGGTAGGAACCTACCAACAAACAAAGGAGGGTCTCGCGCCCGCGCTCCTGGCAGGAGTCAAAAATGAGGACGAAGAGAGTCAACAGCACGAACAACAAAAGCTGGCCGTGGGTTCACTCTTTAAGGGGGTTCAGGTGCTTGCCAAAAAAACACTCTCGGAGGATCGCGTGGAATTGAAAATGAAAACCGATTTTGACCCCGCCATAAAGGATTTGGCGCCCCACATCAAAGAGTTCATGATCCAGAACATGGTCAAAATTGGCGATTCCTGGAAAATCGAAAGCGACCCCCGGGAGCACCAGGCTGGTTGGGATAGCGAAGGGCAGGTTTTGAACTATTGAAGTCTTTTCCAAACCCTTATCGGGAAATCACGCCTTCTTTCCAACTCGAAGAGCTTTCCAGATGGAGGGTAACAAATAAATGGCGAAGATCATGTTGAAGCCTATTCCAATCGCGCAGACTTTGCCGAGGCTGGCCATGCCGCTATTAATCGACCAGGTCAGTGAACCGAAACCGATCACCGCTGTTCCACCACAGAGCAACAAAGCTTTGCCTACCGATTGGTGCGCAACCTTTAAATTGCCCCGATGCCGCCGCAATGCGAGTTGCATGAAAATAGAATAATCAACTCCGGTTCCCAATAGCAGAGGGATGGCCATCATGTTCATCAGGTTCCAGGACCACCCCATGATCCTCATGACCGATAGCAAACACAAAAACGAAAGCAGCATGATGCCCAGGCTCAACGCCATTTCCAGCCAGGAACGAAACCCGACCCACAACACCAGCAAAACAAGCAGGCACATCGGCACTGCCACCCGGTAAAAATGAGACTGCACCCTTTGAAAAATCGAGTAACCCAAAAGCTCCCAACTCGAGACAGAGGATTGTTCACGAGAAAGATCCTTGAACCATGACGATCCGATAATCTCGGGTGCATGATCTCCCTTGTTGGGATAGATCATACCCAGCACATATTTGGTCGGTTCTCCAAGAAGCAGAAAATTGCCCATGGCCCATTGCGAGACGGCATTGGTGGGAAACCACCCGGGATTCGCTGAAGATTTACGCCACGAGTCCAACAAAGTATTGGCCAGAACCATGGAGTTTGTGGTGAAACCGCTTTTTACAGCCTCACTATTCAGTTGGATCTGTTGTTGCACCAGCTTGTTGAGCAAGGCCCGATTCGTCTCTACATTCCCGGCTGTCGGAAGAAACGACTGCGGCATCATGTAACTCGCTATTTCTCCCTTCTCTTTTGCGCGGGCCAACACTTTATCCGCCTTTTCCACTCGCTGCCGGATGGCTTCCACGTCGTTGCCTTCAAAGACCACCCAGACAGGATCCTGCTGCTTCATGATCTTTGCTTTCATCAAATCCAGGGTCTGGTAAGGCTCGCTGTTCCTGGGCCGAAGCGCATTGGCTGTTTTATCAAATGGAGGAACCCCCCTGCTCAGAATGGAGCTTGGAACAACCACTAAAAGGCCCACCACAAAATACAACCACGGCGTTTGAATCCAGGTTTCGCGGGATTCTCCTTCCTTATGGACATCACCTCCAGAAACAAATTTGGGCCGATCCCGAAACAAAGGCGGTAGAAAGAAAAAAATCATGACCAGGGCGGAAACACCCACTCCCAGCGCCACCAAAGTCCCGAGTTGGCCCAGTCCAGGCAACCCGCCGAGATTTAAAATCAAAAAGGCGCTAATCGTCGTTAATGCCGCCCAGGAAATACTGGGGGCAATGGCAGACCTCACTTTGGAGATTGGCAAACCAGGATGGGCCAATGCCTCCTGGTAATGAACAACTGCATAATCAACCGCCAGGCCAAGAAGGATCGCTGCGAACCCAAGGCTGATTACATTGACGCTTTGGAATAGCAGCGCACCCAGTGCCAGCGTGGTGAGCAGGATCACCAGCAGCAATACCAGCAGCCAAAGCATCGGCTTGATCCTTCTGTGAGCGATGAAAAACAAAATGGAAATAAAAACCGCCGTCCCAATTACGGAAAGAGTAGTGTCCTTTTCCATGCCGCTGGAAATCTCAGCGGCAAAAGCAGGTGCCCCCGTGAAATGAAATTGAAGCCCCTCCATCCCCTGCTCTTTTTGGAACGCAGCCACCGCTTGCCGCATTTCTCGGATCCATTTTTGGCACACTTTGAAATCCTGAAGAGATGTCGCGGCCGTGATAAAAATCAAATGTAGCTTTCCATCCTCGGAAGCAAACAATTCCTGTCCCGAACCAAATGTCGAAAAGCCGGCGGTCGAACTTTCTGGGAACTGGGTCAAACCAAAGGGATCGTAACTCAGTTTTCCGATATCCATCGGCGAAAAAGAATTAGCCAGCCGCTCTTTGGTATCGGCCAATACTGCTGGCAACTTTTCCGGTTGAAGTCTATCGACCAGGGAAGCAATGTCGGCAGGCGATTGGTTCTGCCAAAGGTAGGCGAGCATTTCGGAAGCTTCCGCGGGACGCTCAAGCCATGGCGGTTGCCAAAAAACGCGCGAAACAAGCTCAGGCCTTGCGCGAAGATACTCCGCAAACTTCTGAGCTCCGGCGGTCGTCGCTTCCGAGTTCGGTCCTTCCAATGCCACGATCAACTCGCGCGAATTGGAAAACTTTTTTTGATAAACCTTCAACCCTTCCACCGCCTCCAGGTCCGAAGGGAGCAGATTCAGCATATCGACGTCGAGTCGAAGCCGGTAGAACCCGAGAGCAAGTATACCGATGAAGAGAAGCCACGCCCATCGAGCCCTGAAAGGAAGCATAGTCAAAGGAGCTCGTTCCTGGATTTCAACATGGATAGCGAAATGTTACCGAAGCACATGACAATTGTAACCAGTTGGGAATTTCTGCAAATAATCCTGATGATAATCTTCCCCGGCATAAAATTCTCCAGCGGCCACTATCTCGGTAACTATCGGCTTGCCAAACCGGCCGCCTTTATTGGCTTCCTCGATTACTCTCTTTGCGATCTTAGCCTGCTCTTCCGAATGAAAAAAAATGGCCGAACGATATTGGCTCCCAATATCGTTATGTTGCCTGTTCAATGTAGTGGGGTCGTGCATCCTGAAAAAGAACCCAAGCAGCGCCTCGAAGGAAGTCTTCTGAGGGTCAAACTCAATCTGCACCGCTTCAGCGTGCCCGGTATCGCCAGAACAAACTTCCTTGTAGGTCGGGCTCGCAGTCTTTCCGCCGGTGTAACCAACTGTGGTATTAAGAACACCTGGCAGCTTGCGGATGATCTCCTCCATTCCCCAAAAACATCCCCCTGCCAAAGTAGCCAACTCTTTTCCAGAATTCATATTATTTTTTAATGATGCCAGCCTTGACAAAAGCATCGACCTGATGGGAATATCCTTCTTTCTCGAGATCTTCCGCCGGCACAAACCGGAGCGAGGCCGAGTTGATGCAATAGCGCATCCCCGTGGACGCAGGTCCGTCGTTAAAAAGATGGCCCAAATGACTGTCTGCTTTTCTGGATCTGACTTCGGTTCGAGCCATCCCGTGGGAAACATCCTGCACCTCTTTCAATGCTCCCGTTATGAGCGGCTTCGAAAAGCTTGGCCACCCCGTCCCGGACTCAAACTTGTCCAGTGAACTGAAGAGTGGTTCCCCGGAGATCAGGTCGACATAAATGCCAGGACGTTTGTTATCCCAATACTCATTCCGAAATGGCGGCTCGGTGCCGCAGAGCTGGGTCACATGAAACTGCATCGCGTCCAGCTTGCTTTTAAGATCTCCTGAAGATGGCTTTTGGAAATCGCCCATAGGTATCTAATATAACACCAGGTTGAAAAGGGAGAAAGGCCTTTAACGAAGTTTGGAAAATGGAACGACCCGCTGAAAGTTCGGGCCAACTGAATTTTGGAAAGGAGTTCAATCGTTGACGTATCCAATCTTTTGAAGAACATCGTTTTTAACTTGAATCAGTCTTTTTCCAGAAACGCGTATCCCCAGGCTCCGCCTTAAGGAACGGTGATCGCGCACGTTTCGCCCGTGAAAAAAGGTGACATCGGTGTTGTAGAGCTCCGAGTTTCTCACTTTGGCAAGCTCTTCAATAACCACGAAGTCTTCTTTGAAGTAATTCCGGTTAAAGAAATAAAGGAGGGGGGCAATCAACCAGGCATGAGGATACAACGTTTTCCAGAACAGGCACGTAGGATAGTTCTCCGGTTTGCAATCATAGGCCTTGCAAAATGCCTCCTTGAAACAGACAGGCCACCTCGGCTCCACTGCCTGTCTTGCTTTGATTGTTATGTCGTTCACTTTATTTCCAGGCGGAGTCGAAACTTCTCTTCCTTAAAATAGGAATAATGGAGGCTAAATTTACTCCTCGTCTACAAGAAACTATGGCTTAAGCTATTATAGCCAAATTCCGATATCACCCCTTACCACGAGTAATCCATGAAAAGAATTTTAGTAGTAGATGATGACCCGAGTTTGCCAATTCTCATTCAGGCATGCCTGGAAAAGGATGGCTACGAAGTGGATTCCGCATCGGATGGATCAGAAGCCCTGACTCGTGCCAAAATGAAAATCCCCGACTTGATCATATCCGATGTGAACATGGGGGGCTTCGACGGTTATGAGATGCTCAACGGTCTCAAAAAAGATCCGGTTCTTAGGACCATCCCATGTATCTTCATGACGGGCGGTTCTGATTTCGATGGGATGAGGAAAGCCATGAACGAAGGGGCAGACGATTATCTCATCAAACCTTTCAAACTCGAATCATTGAGAGCCGCCGTCCAGGCCAGATTCGATAAACAGGCTGCGCTTACTGAAAAATCCGAGAAAAAACTCACCGAACTTCGAAATAACATCAGCCTGATGTTGCCGCACGAACTTAACACCCCACTGGTTGGCATTATTGGCTATGGCGAATTGATCAGCACCTGTCCCGAAACATTATCCACCGACGAACTCCGGGACATGGGAAAGGCCATCCTGCAAAGTGGCCACCGACTCCAGCGCTTGATTCAAAACTTCCTGCTCTATGCCCAGATTGAATTGCTGAACAGCTCGGCCGATGTGCAATCGATGGAACAGGGTAATACGGCGGATGTGAAAAGCCTGCTGGTGAGCCTCGCGGCCCAGGTTGCAGGGAAGCATTCGAGGACTGCCGACCTGGAATTGAATCTGGAGGAAAGTAGCGTCCGCATGCATGGCGAACCGCTCTCGAAAGTGCTCGACGAGCTCTTGAACAACGCTTTCAAATTCTCAATAAAAGGCTCGAAAGTGAATGTCACCATGAGCCCGAGGAATGGGCATGTGGACATTGTCATCCGCGATGCAGGCTGCGGCATCGAAAAGCAAAACCTGGTGAATATAGGCCCTTATTTTCAATTCAACCGGCAGAAGAACGAACAGCAGGGAACCGGTTTAGGTCTGGCCATTGCAAAGCGTCTTGTCGAACTGCATCAGGGACGTTTTTCCATTGAAAGTACGGTAGGCCAGGGAACGACGGTTTCGATTTCACTTCCCCGCCATCCTTGATCCGCTCACTTGAATGTTTTTCGTAAGATGTTTATTACCAATTACTTACAAACTACAAATTTCTTCTCCTCGTAAATTCATTAAACCATTTCTTGCTTAACGCAAGTGCTTGTGAAAAATTTCACGAACTATGGCACACGCGAAATTGCATATCCCCGGGCCGGTTGAAGTCAGTGAAAAGACCTTCAAGGCTTTTTGCTCTCCCATGATCGGTCATCGGGGACAGGGGTTTAAAGATCTTTACGCTAAAGTCCAACCTCAACTGCAGTCACTTCTTTCCACCAAACAACTCGTTTACCTCAGCACCTCTTCGGCCTGGGGAGTCATGGAAGGAGCCATTCGAAACCTCGTTTCCAAAAAAGTGCTTTGCTGCATGTGCGGAGCTTTTTCGGACAAATGGCTCGATGTCGCCAAACGCTGCGGCAAGAACGCCGAAGGTCTTCAAGTCGATTGGGGTTCACCCGTTCGCGCCGCCCAGATCGATGCCAGACTCGCTTCGGGCGAATTTGATGCCTTGACTCTTATCCATAATGAAACTTCGACCGGCACGATGAGTCCCATCGACGAAATTGCCGGCCTGAAGAAGAAGTATCCGAACGTGATGTTCATCGTCGATGCCGTCAGCTCCATGTCCGCTGTGGATTTGAAGTTTGATGAACTCGGCATTGATGTCCTGCTCGCCGGAACGCAAAAAGCGTTCGCCATGCCTCCAGGACTGGCAGTCTTTGTCTGCTCACCTGCGGCTTTGGCAAAAGCCGCCACCATCAAGGATCGCGGGTATTATTTCGATTTTGTGGAATTCCAAAAGAACGCTGCAGAAAGCATGACCCCCAGCACACCGAGCATCGCCCATATCTATGCGCTCTCCAGCAAACTGGATGATTTTTTCCAGGAAGGATTGGAGGCCCGCTACTCCCGGCATCTGCGGCTGGCAAAAATGACCCGCGAATGGGCTCTGAACCAGGGCTTCAATCTATTCCCCGAAGCTGGTTTTGAATCGGTGACCCTGACGTGTATCAACAACGGTGCGAAGCCCGGCAACAAACGCACGGTCGATGTCGCCAAACTCCAAAAGCTGGTGAAAGAACAGGGCATACTCATTGATGGCGGTTACGGGAAAATCAAAGGGACCACCTTCCGCCTTTCGAATATGGGCGACGAAACGGATGCCACCATGAAACAGCTTTACACCGCGTTGGATAACGCAATGCAGAAATTATAACGGTTGCCGAGTCAAAAAGCCCTTCGAGTGGAAGGGCTTTTTTAGTCTCCGATCCAAATCATGGAGTTACCGCAAGGCGCTCGTCCGTCCGGTCTGCGTTCATCAGGATCCCCTGCTCCTTGTAGGGCTTGAGCAGAAAATGAGTGGCGGTGGAAATGACCCCTTGTATGGTGGCCAATTTTTCGGAAACAAAGGTGGCGACCTCGCGAAGGCTGTCACCTTCGATTACTACCAACAGATCATAACCGCCGGACATCAGATAACAGGAACTGACTTCCGAATAACGAGATATCCTTTCGGCCAGTCGATTAAATCCGCCCTCGCGTTCCGGGGTGATTTTGACTTCAATCACGGCACGCACCGTCTCCAGTCCCAATTTTTCCTCGTTCAGAATCGTTCGATAGCCAAGAATGACCTGCTCGGTTTCATAAGACTTGATTCGGGTGACAGCCTCTGCTTCCGGAATGGCCAAAAGAGCGGCAAGTTGGCTGGTCGAGAGCGAAGCGTTTTCACGGAGCAATTTTAGTAACGGATCCATGGTTCAAATCGTAACAGCAGAATAGTTGAGATAAAGACCAAATGCAGACAGAAGCAGATTACAAACTTGTCCGATTGGTGAACGGCACCTGGAGTGTACACTCCACTCCCCAGGAGGAAACTTTTCATCCCGTGGTGGGGCCCATTGCGGAAGCCGAGAGTCTTTATGTCAAACAATTGGACTTGATCGCAAGGGCCACTCACTCGAAAAAATTTGTCATTTGGGACATCGGCCTGGGCGCCGGAGCAAATGTTCTGACGGCGCTAAAACATCTACGCACGGCTCCGGCCGCAGTTCAAATCGTCAGTTTCGACCACACACTTGCCGCCCTCTCTTTTGCCCTGAAAAATTCGTCGGAGTTGGAATTTGTCATCGGCTTCGAGGAACCGATTCGAGAACTTATGGCAAAGAACAGGGTGGCCTTTGACAATGGGCTTTCCCGGGTGGAATGGACCTATGAACCTGGAGACTTTCCAGCCTTGATAAAAAGCGAATACTCCCAAATTTTGCCCCAGCCCGACGCCATTTTTTTTGACGCCTTTTCTCCCGCGAAAAATCCCGCCATGTGGTCGTTGGAGCTTTTCCAGGACCTGCACTCCAGAGTGAAGGGTGGACGTCCTTGTAATTTATCCACCTATTCCCGGGCAACAATAGTCCGAGTAACGCTGCTACTGGCCGGGTTTTATGTGGGATCAGGACAGGCGACCGGAGAAAAGGAGGAAACGACCATCGCTTCCACCGATGCCACACTGGTTCCGCGGTTGCTCCCCCCGGACTGGCTGAAGCGGGTTAAAAGTTCCAGAAGCGCTGAACCGTTGCACTCGACTGCATATGTTCAAAGGCCGATCACAGAGCAAAGCTGGACGAAATTGTTGCAACACCCTCAATTCAACGGTTGATTCGCGAGAAGGAGCAAAAATGCCATGGGATTCCCCCATCGAAAGCTGCGAGGAATCACCCCGTTGCACGCATGGGGTTGGCGATTACTTTTATGAATGAACAAGACGCGGCAAGGCAACGAGGGAAAGATTTCCAATAAATTTCAAGGGGTTGGAACGGTGTCACCTGACATGGTTCAATCACGCGCGGCGGAAATTGCCCGCATCAATGGACGCGCGGGAACTGTTCTTGATCAGGATCGGGACGAGGCATTGAAAGAACTAACCGGGGCGGAAGTCACCAATGAAGACCCTGATACTTCAACGATTATCAACAGAACTCAGGACTGGGATGATAATGCCGCGACCAAAGGCAAAATCATAGCAGCAGTTCCCCCGAGCGATGAACAAACCGATGCGGAGCGTCTAACCCAGCAGGGCATCGACGAGGCGGAACATGAAACCATGCTGGAAGGACTTAAAATCGCTAAAAATCAGGAATAAACTATTATGCAAACAGACGAAATTCGCAGTGAAAACTGGGTACGCTTTTGCCAGGAAATGACCGACTTGAACGAAGGCGCTCTTCTGACGATCGAAAGTTTGGAACCTTCTGGCGGAACGAAACAGATTGTAAAAGACGCTCCTCTAAAAAAATTCATTCTGGATAAATCTGGGGAATGTAACGATATCCTGAATATCCAGACGAATGAAACGGTTGGTCAAAAGCCGGACGATCACTTTATCATCGAACCGATTCATCTCAGGATTCGATCAGAGGCCAATGACCGTAAGATCCTGGAAATTGAGGCAGAGAGCGGGATCACTCGCGTCCGCTTCAAGCCCGGACGATTCCCCAGTTCCTAATTGGCAAACGGCGCCGCAGTTAATAGGTGGTTTTTAAGCGCATAGATGGTGAGCTCCGCGTTGGAGTTCATCCTCATTTTGGTCAAAATCCGCGCTCGATAGGTACTCACGGTCTTGACGCTCAATTGAAACTCGGCGGCAATTTCCTTGATCATTTGTCCGCGAGCGATTTCCTGAAGTACCTGGAATTCACGACCAGACAGGCTCTCGTGCAAACTGCCATTCGATAACTCAGAAGGCCTGGCAAGTTTTTCTGCCAGGGTGGGGCTGATGTAACGTTCTCCTTTGGCCAGCAGCCGAATCGCTTTTACGAGCTCCTCCGGGACCGACTCTTTGGTCATATAGCCAGAGGCCCCTGCACGCAAAACTCTTAAACCAAACTGATCCTCCGGATGCATGCTCAACATCAGCACGGGCATCTTTGGGTTTTTTTTCTTCAGCTCGGCCAGCACATCGAGACCGCTTCTGCCAGGCAGGGTGATATCCAGGATGACGACATCCACCCGGTTTTTCTTCAACAGGGTCAGGACTTCGCCGGCTTCTCCAGCCTCCGCTTCAATAACCATATCACGCTGTTCGCCCAGCGCTTCCGCCACCCCGCGCCGCACTATGGGATGATCGTCAGCTATTAAGACCCGAATTTTTTTAGCCATATATTATCCTGTTAATTTGGACTTTCTGGCCTTGTTTTTGGAAGGGGCCAGGGGAAAGCAGGCAGTTATCGCAGTGCCATTTCGTGTGGAGCTATGAATTTCCAGGCTGCCTTTCGCCAAATAAGCCCGCTCACGCATTCCGAGCAAACCGAGCGACCCGGAGCCGGACAGCTTCCGCGCAGGCACCCCCTTGCCGTTGTCCTGAACTTCAAGGGTCAATGCCTGGTTTCTTTGCAGGAACAAAACGTTGACCCTGGTGGCCTCAGCATGTCTGAAAATATTGGTCAGCGTTTCCTGAAAGATTCGAAAAATCGCAGTTCTTCGCTGGTCGTCCAGTTCCACTGTTTCAACATTCGTTGCGAAACAGCATGGAATCCCAGTGCGAAGCTCAAAGTCTTTGGCTTGCCACTCCAGGGCGGCAATAAGGCCCAATTCGTCAAGCACTCTCGGTCGCAACTCGGTGCTGATCCGGCGTACTTCCTGGATGGTTTCTTGAACCACCGCGTCGATTCTTTGCAGCCTGTTCCTGAAATTCACGTCCTCTTCCGAAGCGCCTTTTTGTTTGTGATGAGTAATGAGCCACGACAAGTCCATCCTGATTCCAGAAAGCGCCTGGCCAAGTTCATCGTGAATTTCGCGCGCGATGCGGGTTCGTTCTTTTTCCCTGGCCCACTGCAAATGTGCGGTCAATGCCCGCAATTGCTGTTTGGATTGCTTTAGCTGCTTAACCGCGCGTTTTCGCTCTGAAATGTCCGTGGTGACACAAACCATCCCCACCCTCTCCCCTTTAAAGTTCCGGATAGGTGAGCGAATTATGTTTCCCTTAAAACGGGATCCATCTTTTCTTTTACAGAACTCTTCGACTTCCCATAGCTTGCCGCTGTTGGATGCCATCCGGACTTTTGCGGGGCGTTTCCAGGTTTGACCCAGGACATTTAGTGCCAATTTTCCAAGCACCTCCTGCAAGCTCCATTGATATAATCTCTCAGCGTGTTTGTTCCAATATACGATCCGGTCTTCACCGTCCGTGGCGACTACCGCATTGGAAACATGATTCAGCAATTCACTCTGAAAATAATCCAGCGGATTGGACACGCTGGTAGTCGAATTGATTTCGGAAATGCCAAATGGAGATTGAGGAAGGTTCGCCACCCCATTGGGGAGAACAGGAGCAGGTAGCCGCTCCGCACCATTTTTGGATGCCCCGGAAAGTAGTCGGGGTTTCGATGCTATTTTTGAGTGAATCGAGAGAGACATTCGGTGGATGTTTCTACTGGACACCGTGCAATCCATCACCATCCTCAATGACCACAGATTGCGTTCCAATCATTACATGATGCTAAAGGATAACTGCAACCTAAACCTGTTTTTTATTTCAGCAAAACCACGAGACCATGAGCTCTACGGATCAATTTAAAGGCTGGACCAAACCCGGGCCACGGCTCTCCACCGAGCCCCAGCCGGTGGCAGGGGTGACGCTCGATGCTATTAGCGGCCACTTTCGAATCTATCAGCTTCGCGATGGACATCGTTTTTCCACAGACGATATCCTGACAGCCTGGTACGGAACTGCCTGGGCTCCATCCGTGGAGAGAGCCCTCGATCTTGGAAGCGGGATAGGCACGGTAGCCATGGTGGCAGCGTGGAGGTTACCGGGCGCTCAATTCACCACTGTCGAAGCACAGGAGGTATCCGTGGCACTGGCCCGAAAGTCGGCGATTTACAATCAACTTATAAATCGGTTCGACATTCGCCAGGGTGACTTCCGGGATGCCGGTATTTTAGGCGTCGACGAACTATTTGATCTGGTCCTCGGCAGCCCTCCGTATTTTCCGTTGGGCACAGGAATTGAAGGGGATCACCCGCAAAAGATTGCCTGTCGTTTCGAGGTTCGCGGCAATGTGAAAGACTATTGCAAAGTGGCCTGTGAACATCTGGCGCCGGGGGGAGTCTTCGCTCTGATTTTTCCACAACAGGATGATCAGGCGCGAAGGGTTGCAGAAGGAGCGAAAGAAAACGGCCTGACGATAGTGCGTCAACGGCCTGTGCGCCTGCGAGAGCAGGATGACCCATTGCTTTGCCTTCATCTCATGGCCCGCTCGGCTGATTTACCGGAGTGGATTCGAGATAGCACCTGGAAAGAACCAGACCTGATTATCAGAACTAAAGAAGGAGCCATTCACCCGGAGTACTCCGCTATTAAAATGTCCTTTGGTTTTCCGCCATAAATTTCCAGTTTCCGCACCAGGCGCGTTGCAGTTTCGAGCATGGGGCGACTGAAAGACGGTGGGATTTTCTGAAAACAATTATTCGAATGACTTTTGAAAGGCCGTATGCGTGCAACGAATCAGCCTGCACGGAAGCGAGACCGGTCTTTTAGCCTCCGAACACTGACATCCAGCGAATACGGCCAACCTTCGATATAAATAAAATCGTAAGCCTCGGATGATAGCGAGGCTTTCTGACCGACGGGAATGGCACTCGCCCTCCCGTCGGTCGGAAAACGAAGCCAGCGCCGAGGATCAGGTTTAAGCAGACACGGCAAACGAGATGGTCAAGGCGAACCAACCACAAAGATCTTAAAAATAATCTCACCCGCCTTTAATCATACCCTTCGTGCAGTTGCCCCTCGATGATCACTTGTGTTCGTCCTCCCATTGAGTATGATTAGCCCTCCTGAACGAACGGGGAATCGCTCTCAACTCTGTTGAGGGAGGAAAGTCCGAACACCGCAGGGCGCGATGCCGCGTAACTTGTCTTACGGATAAGATACACGCGGGGATCCGGGTAATAGCGGATCACGGAAAGTGCCACAGAAAATAAACCGCCTTGCGCAAGCAGGGTAAGGGTGAAAAGGCGAGGTAAAAGCTCACCGCTTCGCGCGTAATCGCGAGGGCACGGAAAACCCCATCGGGTGCAAGGCCAAATAGGAAACCTTTGGAGCGGCTCGTTCCATGGCGAAAGCCAGGTTTCGGGTATAGGCTGCTAAGACAAATGATTCTCTCCAGCGCAAGCTGAAGACAAAACTCGGCTTACAGTTCGTTCAGGAATAATTTCCATGTCTGGTCCCCTGGGAAGGGGCCAGTCCCCCGCTTAATCCACCAACGCCAAATCCATATCCCGCGTATAGAACAACAGCCGTCCGCAGTTTGGACAGGACACTGGCTCCTGCTCCGCCTTGCAGGAAAGCACCGCTTGCGGCGGTAACTTCATATGGCAACCACCGCACACACAATGGTGGATTCCCACGATTGGATTGTCTCCCTTGCTCTTCAGCAACCGATCATATTTGTTGAGCAGCGGTTCAGGGACACCGACGGAGAGCTCATTGCGAGTGCTTTCCAGCTCAGCCAATTCTTTGCGCTGATTGACCTCACGCCCGCTAATGCTGGCCAGTTGCTGGTCGATATTTTTCTTCATTTCCCCGGCATGACTGTTAGCCACGGCGACTTCCTTTTGCGCCGACTCGATCTTTTCCATGAGTTCAATCTGCTGATCCTCAAGTTTTACGATCGCTTCCTTGGCATTGTCCATCTCGTGCCCAAGTGCCTTAAATTCCTCGTTCTTTTTGGTCTGGAACTGCTGTGTGGAATATTTGGCGATTTTCTCCTTCAAGGTCACCACTTCCAGTTCGAGGCGTTTCCGCTCCGATTCCAGGTGCATCACCTTTTGTTTGGAAGCATCGAGATTCGCCTGGCTGGAACTTGCCTTCCCCTTAAGCGACGCCTGTTCAGGTGACGAGTGGGCTATTTCGGATCGCAACCGCATTATTTTTCGGTCCCGGTCCTGGAGAATGAGTAACTTTTCTATGGCGTCTAACATTGGAAAATTTGGATTATGCTCATAATTTATCTCGGCTTGCCACAGCAAGTCAACGTGCATTCGACATCACTCAGTGCTTCACCGCTTTCTTGGACCCACTCTTTGCCTGGCTACCACAACATCGTCAAACCAAACGGTTTGCTCTTCTCCCCAATACTGTTTGGTAGGGTCTCCCTCATCATAACCATAATGTTCCAGCCATAAACAGTTCGGTTTTAAATCCGATTTGTTCCTCCATCGAATTCCAGTGAACTTCCCTATCAACTTATCATTGACCCACATAGCCTGCTCTCCGTTCGATTTTTCGGGATCGTTCGACTTGATCATGAATTCCCAGCACTCCCATTCTCCAAGTTTAGGAACAGATCGATCCTCGCCTGCCTCTTTCCCCGCTCCGGGGCCGGGTGGAAAAAATGCGTTACCCCAGTACTTGTTCATCTTGGGGTCCACCTTCATATCCAGGAAATAGCTGTACAAATTCACTTCACCAGGGGGCGGATTCTTCCCCCACCCGAACCACGGCTCCATGCCTGTGGAGAAATAGCTCCCGTCAGGTTTAAGCCCCGCCTTCCCAAACGCCGACCATTTATTGGTCAGTTCATTGGCGCCCAACCAAACAAAATGATGGTTGTAATGGTAGTTCGTGGAAAATCGAACGTAGAACCTCACATATACGGAATCCGCCCCGGGCAGGAACCATTTTTTAAGGTCTCCACCCGTATTCTTGCCCCGCCTCATGCTCATCTCGACCGCGTACTGCCCTTGATGAACCTGGTTCGAAACGATGACCGAGGTTCCAACTGTTTCGTTCCACTTCTTAAAATTTCCATTTTCGAAATCCTCATAAAAGAGAACCGAAGAGTCTCTTTGCAATTCCTGCTCAGTGCCATACTGGCTGGAAAGGCTTCTGTCTACATCAGCTCCCTTCGTCGAGATCCCAAGGCAAAGCAGCCCCACCGCGTAAAGAAATCCCCGAACGGTTCTCGCGGCATTGCCAGCTCCTCTCACCTTGGTCCCCCCTATTGTTTTTCGAGGATACAAAACTTTTAATATTGTCATGAGAAAAAGAAATTATGGCCTGTTCTGCGCTTCAGGAAAAATGGCGCTTTTGGCAGCCTCTTTGCTGATTCTCTTCGCCGCCACCGGTTGCTCCACCACAAGCGAAAACGTGAAGCATCTTACACCAGAAATCCGAACTGACGATACACTTTCTGCAGAACTTAAAAAGGAGTTTGCGTCTGATGCCGTGCTCAGACGCACCAAAGTCACCATCGCGGTCAATAATGGCGAGGTCGACCTGACAGGTAACGTCGTTTCCGAATCCGAAAAACGCCGTGCGGATGAAATTGCCAAGAGCTTCAAAGGCGTCCGTTGGGTGAAGAATGAGATCCAGGTGAACTAGGCCGTCGGTCCAAAAACTCTCACAAGACTTTTCGATAAAGATACCATTCTTTCATTCGTTTGGCCCCTTTGCGTTCGTAGAACTCCTGGGCGGGGACGTTCCAATCCAAACAGGTCCACTCCACTCTCCCGCAATCTCTCGTTTTCGCCAGTTCCAAACAATGCTCGAATAAACCTCTCCCCGCGCCTAATCCACGAAAATTGGGTTTGATGAAAATATCCTCCAGGTAAAGTGTCGGCTTCGCCAAAAAGCTCGAATAGGTCTCGAAGATCATTGCGTATCCGACCGGTTCGGAATCGCCTTCTTTCCACGCCAGCAAGACTTCCACTCGCGGCTTCTCACCAAACGCGTGGTCCAATAACCTTCGTTGCGCTTCCTCATCGGGCCCCTGCAGTTTCTCGTAATCCGCAAGCTCCAAAATCAAACGAATGAGCGCCGGGCCATCCTTTGCTTCCCCCTGCCGGATCTCGATTCCGTTCTTCAGTTTCATTTCGGCAGCCATTTTTCCCAATTCTTCGAAAATGCTTCGACATTATCTTTCGTCACCAGGGTCAACGGAGTGTTGTCCAGCGCCGCACTCGGATTCTTTTTGAAATGTATCTTGTTAATAAGGTGCTCGATTCCGTGATATCCGTAGCCGTAAACATCCTGAGAAAGCAGCAGTTGCACATGACCGCTTCGCACATATTGCAATTCGGGAGGCAATGCATCCACCGCGACACATTTCACTGCACCTGGACTCCACTTGAGCGCATTGTCGGTGAATAAGGGCCAACCCCCGAGCAGGCCCCAGCCCACGATGTCCGAATTGGCCTGCATCACTTGCTCAATTTTCGCCACCGCGTCCTGAGGTGTTTCTTTGTGGTAATAAACTTCCTTGATGGTGATGCCGGGATACTTTTTGGCGGCTGCGCGGAACCCTGCTGCGCGCTGCTGCAAGTTCTGCGCGTTCGGGTTTCCATCGATTGCCGCCACTGCCCCTTTGCCATTCAACAATTTGGCCAACTCTTCCATGGTCTGTTCGCCACAACGAAAATCATCAATACCCAAAGCCACGAACCGTTGGCTGGCTGGGGCATCACCCGAGAACGTCACCACTGGGATTCCGTTCTTCACCGCTTTATTAATCGCATCGGTCAGTTTATTTGCATCCGAGCAACTGATTAGAATTCCATCCACGCCGTTGAGGATTAACTGTTCAATGGTCTCAGCCTGTTTCTGTGCGTCTTCTTCATTCGGCGTCCGCCAGTCCAGTTTGATCTTGATGCTATGTTTTTTCGCCAACTCGGCTACCGCATCCCGCGCCCCGGAATGGGCCGCCTCGAAAAACGGGTTTCCCTGGGACTTCGCTATCATCCCGATTGTGTACGATTTCTGCGCATGAACCGTTCCTTGCAACAAAAGCGCCAAAGAGGCGACAAGGAACAAAATCAGAACCTGTTTTCGTGGAAGCATGGCTCGACCTTACAAATCAACCGCTCGCGACTCCACAAAAAAAGCCTCCAGGCAAATACCTGGAGGCTTG
>JAQGOY010000180.1 GCA_028293375.1 Verrucomicrobiales bacterium
GGCACTGCTTATTTACCTCATCAGGGGCAGAATTTCGAAAACTGGATTGTTCAGGACGTGCCAAAGGCGGCAGCCCTGGCTGCGGGCTGCATAAGTGAACATTCGGCTATTTTTATTGCCGGCCTGAGCATGGGCGGCTTCGGAGCCATGAGGCTCGGGTGTAAATATCAAAACAAATTTCGCGGTATATCCGCTCATAGCGCCATCACCAACTTGAATCAATTGGCAGAATTAGTCGAAGAACCGATCACCAGTTATAATTCACCGGATGTTCAGTGGAGGGTTTTGGATTTGATGAAGGGCGGGTCACAATTCATGCCGCCGCTACGTTTTGATTGCGGCCTTGCCGACCCCCTTCTGGAAGCGAATCGCGAACTGCACCGGCAATTGGATTTGCGTGGCATACACCATATTTATGAGGAATTCGAAGGCGGCCATGACTGGCTTTACTGGGAAAATCATCTCAGGGACACGCTTCGTTTTTTTTCGAAGTTATTTTAAATCGAACAATGAGTACATAAAAAACCCCGCTTCCGAAGAAGCGGGGTTTTGCGTGCTGTTGTGATTCTTAATTTACAATCGCCTGGTAGGCCGCCTGGTAATGGTCCCAGGCGCCCTTGTAATCGTGGGCATTGAATGAGGCGGTGGCTTTGGTCATTTCGGTTGTCGCTTTGCTTGCCGTAATGCCAATGCTTGCATGGCGGGCAATAGTGTCGGCCACTATGTCCCGCACGAACTCCAGATTCCCACCCAGCGAGGCTGGAAGGTAATACAGGGCGACGCGTTTGTACCCATCGGCCAGGTGACGCTCGATTTCAGAACGGAGGAGCAGGTCAACCGAGACATCCAGATTTGTGGTGAGGATGTTGAGGTTTGTTCCCACAATGTTGAGCGAAGTTTGCGATGCCCGCGACAACATGTTCGTGTCCAGACCAAAGGTCAGTTTGGTGTTGGCCGAATCCACGCTGGTTTGAGTGGCGCGAGTGCTTACTTTCGCATCCAACTGGCTATTGGCCGTGGCCAGTCCGGCTCCGGTCGCGGTCTGCATGGAGCTGAGCGTGTTCAGGAGCGAGGTGGTTGACAGGTTCATCGTGCTGAGCACATCGCTGCGGGTCGTTGCAAGCTGGCTCGAGAGCGATGTCTGAGCGGAAGAAACACCGTTCAATACATCGGATCGGGTTGTGCCAAGTTGAGAAACCAGGGCCGCTTGCGCCGAGCCCACGCTGTTGAGCACTTCAGTTTTGCTGCTGCCTACGAGAGACGTTACCGTTCCCTGTGAAGCGCTGATTCCCGCCAAAACATCTCCCCGCGTGGTGCCAAGCTGGAGGCTCAAGGCAGAGTTGGAGGCACTGATCGCATTGTTCAAGCTGGTTGTCGAAGCGGACACTTGCCCGGAGAGATCGGAGGACATTTGAGCAATCTGGCTGCCCAAACCTGCTCCATTGTTTCCAAGATCCAGGGACAAGCTATCGAGGTGAGCCTGGATTTGTGCCAGGCTGTTGGTCTTCAAGTCATCCACCGACGATTGTGAGGCCCGAGAGAGGACATTGGTGTCCAGGGTCAAACCGAGTTTCCCGAAAATATTCGAGAAGCTGGCCTGATCTGCGCTTTGGGCCGCAGCAATGGTCGAATTCAAACCGTTGGCGCTGTTCTGCACCTGCGTCGACACTGCATTGCCGTTGTTATCCACAAGGGTAGATACAGTGCTGATTCCGGAATCCAATGAGCCCTGGGAAGCACGGGTCAGGACGTTGCTGGTCAGAGTTGCAAGAGTGTTCGTTGTCAGGTCCTGCAAGCCAGCTTGTGTGGCTGCCTGCGATGAATTAACCCCGGCGATCACCGATGCCACACCTGTGCTTACTGTGCTGGTGATATCTGCGTGGTGTGAAGCAAGCTGGCTGGAGAGGCTGCCCAGTCCAGTGTTGACTCCGCCAAAGCCTGCTGCATTCGCTGCGGCGCTGGTGCCAATGTTTGCGTTCAGGGAGGTGGTGCTGTTGTCGATCGAACTCGACAGGCTATTTTTCGAATCATCAACCTTGGTGGAAACGGTGACAATTCCTGTATCCACGCTTTCCTGTGAAGCCCGGGACAGAATGTTGGTGTCAAGGTTCAGGTCAAGTTTAGCCTGAGCGACTGCCAGCGAGGTGTTCGCAGCATCCACACTGACTTGACTTGCTTTGGTAATGAGCACCGACGCGGCGTTGGCCAGGGATGAATTTGCGGAATCGACACTGGTCTGAGTAGCGCGCGACAGGACGTCACCCTTCAGATTGGACAGGCTCGAGTTTGCGAGATCCACACTGGTTTGTGAGGCCTTGGTGGCAACCACACCGGACACCGAGGTTACCGCTGAGGAGACAGTATCCACACTGGTCTGGCTGGCTTTGGTGGTGAGCACCGAGGCGGCACTGGCCAGGGATGAATTTGCGGAATCAACACTGGTCTGAGTAGCGCGTGAGAGGACGTCGCCCTTTAGATTGGACAGGCTCGAGTTTGCGAGATCCACGCTGGTCTGTGAAGCCTTGGTGGCAACCACACCGGACACCGAGGTTACCGCTGATGAGACAGTATCCACACTGGCCTGACTGGCTTTGGTGACAACCACATTGCTCAACGACCCGATATTGGCGGTGGCCACAGCCAGATTGTTGCTAACGGTATTGAGGCTGGTTTGTGAGGCACGCGACTGGAGATTGGTATCCAGGTCTGCGCTCGTGGTTGCGCTGACACCCGCGAGGGTGGTGCTGACGCTTCCCAGCGTGGTGGTAAGACCGTTCACAGTAGTCTGCGAAGCTCTGCTGAGGATGTTGGTGTCCAGATTTGAATTCACCTTCCCAGTCAACGAAACCACGTTGTTACTCAACGTGTTGATGCTCGATTGGGAAGCGCCGGTGACGAATATATTATTCACGGTCGTTCCGATGGCATCGACGCTGGACTGAGAAGCACGAGTGCTGACCGCAGCATCCAATTTCGAATTCACAGCGGATTGCACAGTGCCAAGCGACGTTTGCACTGAATTGACCGTGCTTTGGACTCCGGTGACTGAGGTTTGTACTCCCCCAATGGAAGTTTGAACGCCATTCACGCTGCTTTGAACACCGTTCACTGAACTTTGGACCGTATCGACGCTTCCTTGGGAGGCGTTGGCGATGACGTTGGTATTAATCAGTGAAGTGACTTGAGCCAGTATAACTTCATCAATATCCAACAATTCATAAGAACCGGCATCGGCGAAGGCACCCTGACCGCGGGTTTGGCCGCGCTGGTCCTGCTCCAGGCCTGCCACCAGGTCCGAAGCGTTGATCGCAGGGCTGCCAGCGAGCAAAGCGTGGGTAGGGGTTGTTCCGCCGTTATTCTGCAATGGTCCCAGCTTGGGGAGTATGAGGGCGGCGTTCGACCCCACCTGATCACGCAGATAACCGCTGGTCATACCGCTGCTGTTGGCGCTGGTGCCGATGACGTTGCCGCCAAGAGAGGTGAAGGATCCTTGAAGATCCCCACCGGTGTTGCCCGCAATGAGGGAGTTTTGAAGGATGATCGGTGCGCTGTCGAGCTGTTGGACCGCGCTGCCACCCGAGTTCGCGGTGATGGTGCAATGGATCAGTTTATTGACCGCGCCATTGTTATTTGGCTCGGTCACGTAAGCCCCACCGGCATTGCCGGAGAAAGTGCTGTTCTTGATGGTGCCATGGCCGCGGCTGTAAATAGCTCCCCCGCTGTTGCCAGAGAAAGTGCTCTTGTCGACGTTAAGAATTTCCGCGTCGCTGAAGATGGCGCCGGAAGTGTTGGAATCAAAGATACAAGCGCTGATGGTCAACGTGCCGTAGTAACCCGAACCTCCGGTGTAGATGGCCTGGGTTCCACCGGTCAGGCGAACTCCGCTGATGCTCCATGAGCAGCCACCAATCGCATTGAAGTTGAAAATGCGGCTATTCCCGTTGGCGGTAATGGTTAGCTTATCCGCTCCTGGCCCTACGATGTTGATCGACTTATTGTTGACTAGAATTTCACCCGAGGTGAGGGAAACAGTTCCACTGGACGGAAGGTTGATCGTTTCTCCAGGAGCTGCGTCCAGCATGCCTTGACGCAATGAGCCGACACCGGCATCAGCCCCATTCGAAACATTAACAAACGCGCCAGCGCGACGTTCCACGTTAATCGTGTAGACCTTTGTGACGGTGGTGTCAGCAGATACCACCTTTACATCCACGGTGTTATTGCCAACGGTTAGGGCAAGAGCAGAATTGGAAGCCACGTAAGCGCCACCATTGATTCGCACGGTTACTGTTGCTTGAGGGAACACCACAGTTGGCGATACCGAGAATGTGGCAGTGGTGGTGGGCAGGCTGATGTTGTAACTGGTGACAGCAGTTGAAAACCCAGGATAAACATTGCCGGAAGAGAAGGTGAGATTGGAAAGGTTGGCATTGTTGACCGCAGGGAAAAATTTCAAAAGAAGGGTATTCCCGGAAACGGCGAGTCCAAAATTTCCGCCAAGCAGCGGATTCGAGAATCCAGCCGTGCCATTGTTGGCCAGCGTGTTGACGATGAAGTTTGCGGCATTGAAACCAACAATCCCGCCATTGGCCTGAGCAATAACCCACGACTGGGCGACTAGATTGTTAAAGTTCTGAGCATTGCCACTGACATCGGGGCCGATGCTTGAAAGAGACCACATATTAATCTTGAAACCACTGGCCGCCGAAAGATCGAGCGTGCCATTGATATTAAGGAGGTCAAAGCCCGTGCCCGCAGCAGCTGTTCCATTGACAATCTGCCAGTTGTAATTTCCGGCTCCGTTCCAGACCGTATTGCCGGCGTTGAGAGTTCCTGGGCTGTTGCCCGGCGCCAGGGTCGCTCCCGGGGACAGCACTAATGAAGCGATCGTGCCAGTGCCGCTAAGGGTGGCTCCGCTGTTAATTGTCACCGAAGGGCTGGTTGCGATATTGCCCGTGACCTTAAGTTCGCCTTGCTCTACTATTGTATTGCCGTAGTAATTGTTATTTCCAGAAAGAACCAGAGTCCCGGAACCTTGTTTGCGGATACCAGATGGAACCTGATCCCAACTGGAGATCGTCCCTGAAATCGTTCTGCTTCCACTGCTCACCACGAAAATGTTTGTTCCACCGTAGGAGAACATCGTTGTTCCAGCTGTGCCGCCATTACCGCCGTGGGCATTTCCCGACACGCCGCCTCCCCCGAGCCCGGGAGATAAGGCTCCAACATCGGAATCGCTATTGTTCCAAATTAAAGTTCCACCCGTTTCTGCCCGAACGAACACGGAGCCACCCAGCGCTCCACCGCCGCCGCCCGAAGCTGCATTCCCCTGCAGATAACCACCGTGTCCGGCATAAGCGCCACCGAAGCCTCGTTTGTTTTGGCTATCGAAACCCGGGCCCGCCCCGCCGCCACCAGCAAATCCGCCATTGCCACCAGGCAGGTTAAAGGCGGTTGTTCCCCCCGCGCCGCCGCCGCCGCCAAATCCCCCTGAATTCCCGCTTTGCGGACTGGGATCACCATTGGATTGTCCGCCACCTCCGCCGAAGTCTCCTCCGTCCCCGCCTCGGCTGTAAGTCCCGCCGCCGCCGCCGCCGCCATAGTTACCGCCATTGCCCCCCTTGGACCCACCGTTGGCGTTAAAAGCATTTCCACCGCCTCCACCACCCCCATACAAGGTTCCATTTCCCGCCCCGGGACCATTGCTTTGAGCAGGTGCACCATTACCGCCGCCGGCATTTCCTGCGCCACCGGAACTTCCACCGGCGTTATTTCCATCGGCTCCGCGTCCGCCGCCGCCGCCGCCAGCCCCCCAACCGCTGCCTGCATCGCTGCCACTCCCGCCATTACCGGTTAATCCACCACCGGCGCCACCGCCTATGGAAGCCCCGCCGCCATTTCCTTGAAAACCTCCGCCTCCGCCTCCGCTGACATATCCCCATCCACCGTTGCCTCCAAGACCGCCTCCTCCTCCACCGCCACCACCATTCGAGACTGCGTCCCCGCCGTTCCCTCCCACCGCAGCACAACCAACGAACGATACAGAGTTCACCGAGACATTACCTGCGTTGACAAAAAGACCACCGCCAAGGCCACCGCCTCCTCCAGCTCGGTTTCCGCCGTTGCCGCCTTTTGCCATGCCATTGTAAACCCCAAGGTTGTTAAAGGAGACTGCGCCGCCCGGTGCATCCACAAAGAACACTCGAAATTGATTATTGCCGCTGATTTGTAAATTAGCCGCGCCCGGACCATTGAAGGTTATGGAGTTGGTGATGATCGGAAGAGGGCTTAGCAGGGTGATAGTGCCGGAGACTGTCGTTGCCTGGACCGCATTGTTTGCCGTCGACATGGCGTCGAGCATCGCCTGGCGCAGGGATCCCGCTCCAGAATCGTTCAGGTTATTCACGTTGTAGGTTGCCGCGTGGGACGATCCCAGCGCCAGGCCCAGCGTCGCGAAAGCCGCGACGGCACATCGTATTTTTCCCGATGGGAGCAATCCGATTAATAATTGTGGTTTTTTCATTGTTGGTGTTTTTTTTAATCCAGTTCGTTTCGCTGCGGAAGGTGTCGGTTTGATTCGAATCAGAACGACGCTGCATGACACAGGGATCCAGTTGCCGGAATTTTTGCCCCTGTAGAAAACCATAATAGGCGAGACAGGGGAATCATTATGATCACCTAATTAGCGAGCGTAGGAACACTTAAGAGAAATCACTGAAAATAATAAAGGGGGCCAGTTGGACTTGTTTAGCCTAGCCCAATTGGCTCTTGTTTTCGTAGGCAAATTTTAACAGTCGATGGCTCCCGCTCAATCCCAACTTGTAGCACATGCTTTGACGATGCGATTCCACAGTTCGCGGGCTGATATTTAGCAGGCCCGCAATTTCTTTCGTGGTCTTGTCTCCGGCTATCAACCGCAAAACTTCTTTTTCTTTTGGAGTCACGTGGTCCAATCCGGGCTTTAACTTTCTGAATATCTCAGTGTTCTTTTTTTGATGTAGTAAAAGATCGGTGAGGGAAGGGCTGATAAACCTCTTTCCCTGCATGACATATTTAATGGCGGTCACTAAATCGCTGGCCGCGCTTTCTTTCAGCACATAAGCGCCCACTTCAAGGGATATGGCTTCATCGAAGAGGGCTTGGTCGTCATACATCGTGAGCAAAATCATTTTTGTCGTCAGCCTGTTGGTTCGAACCGCACGAATCACTTCCAATCCCGTCATCTTCGGCATGTGGAAGTCCAGCACTGCCACGTCCGGCTGAAGGTCCTGAATCGCCTTCAGCGCATCAGCGCCGTTATCCAGTTGAGCTATTAATTTCAGCGCGGGATCGGATTCCAGCACGTCTCGAAGCCCATTGCGAAAAATCGGATGGTCATCCGCAATGATGATGGTGTGTCCCTGTTCCGGGCGTTGACTTTTAGTTGTTGCCATTTTGGTTTACCGGGATCTCCAAACGAACCGAGGTCCCGTTTGCTGGGGACGAGTCAAAATCACATTTACCACCCATGAGCCTGACACGTTCGATGATGCCACTCAATCCGAATCCTTTAAATCCGGGTGCCTGGGTATCAAAGCCATTTCCATTGTCATGGATGATAAGAGTCAAGAATTGATCTTTTCGCGTGCCCTTGACAAAAACCTCAGTTGCTCCGGAATGCCGTAAAATGTTATTTAACAATTCCTGGACAACCCGGTAAAAATGGATTTCGTGGCCAGGTGCCAGCAAACCGTCCAGGTTCTCCAGTTCCACGTCCGCCTCCACCCGGGTGGGACTCGTGACAAACTGAATAATATGCCGGAGCGCCCTGGTCAGTCCCAATTCATCCAACTGGTAGGGACGAAGATTATGAGCCAGATCTCTTACCTCGCGGATGGCCTGAGATGCTGCTGAGGATATTTCACTCAACTGATCAGCCACATCGCCAGGAACCGTCTCCTTTTTTAGGCCCATGAGCGCTCTATTTTTTATGGCCAGAAGGTTTTGCCCCAGGCTGTCATGGAGCTCACCAGCTATTCTCTTTCGTTCCGCCTCCTGTGAATCCATGAGCTGAACTGAAAATTTGTCCTGCTCCATGCGTCGCAGTTCGAGATGTTTGATCCTGCTTTTATAAAGGGCAAATCCGAGCCCCATCGCTGATACGACAAGCATTGCCCTGAACCAGTTGGTTTGCCAAAAATGCGGCAGAACCACCACCGCCATCGAGGCAGGGGATGTGGTCCATACCCCATCCTGGTTACACGCCAATAACTGAAAATGGTAGGTCCCAGG
Source organism: Verrucomicrobiales bacterium (assembly GCA_028293375.1). Lineage (GTDB taxonomy): Bacteria > Verrucomicrobiota > Verrucomicrobiia > Limisphaerales > JAQGOY01 > JAQGOY01. Next base: position 8,272 of record JAQGOY010000180.1, read on the forward strand.
AGTCACCCGGGTGTAATAGGCCACTCTTCTGGAACCTGCCTCGATCCAGTTTTTGTCAAAAGTATTCAGTCTGTATTTGAACAGGCACTTTAATGGTGAGGTCGTATTGATCGCGGTATAGTGAAATTCCAATCGCTCTGTGGACGCCGGGACAATGATCGTTCTTTCCCTGCCATTTGCTGAGGTATTCGAATCTCTCAGAATATGGTCATCCCCCAGGACCTCCTCCACATAAACCGGTGGCGGAATTTGTTCGTGTTTCACTTCTGAAGGGTCAACAAGGGACACGCCCGCGACCGAACTGAACCATATTTTCCCTTCGCGTGTTTTCCAGGCAGCAGGCTGGACTCGTCCACTGCTGCTGCTCTCACTACTGCCCATTCCATCAGACTTTCCGTAATTCACCACCGACAAATTAGCGATCGATCCATCCGCGAAGCCATTTAGGCTTTCCTTGCTAATCCGCATCACTCCACGGTCAGTAAAAAGCCAGAAGTAATGGAGATTGTCTTCAACGATCGTTGTAATCGGCCTTGAAAGTTCCGTCCCCTCATTAAAAAAATAGAATTTGCCATCTTTGAAGCGGGTCAAACCTGGGGAGCTCCCTATCCATAGAACATCTTCGGCATCGACCCATAGCGAACGAAGATGGTCATTGGAGAGTGCTTGTGGCGCGAAATAATGTTGCCATTTTCCCTCCCGGCGGACGTTTAGCCCTTTGTCGGTGGCCACAAACAGCCTGCCCTTCCGATCTTCTGCCACAGCTCGAACATCATCTGAAGAGAGCCCATTCGTGTGAGAGTAACTTTCGATGCTGGAACCCGTAAAATGATTCAACCCCAACGCTCCTCCCGCCCAAATCGACCCCGCAGAGTCTTCGAACAGGACCAGCGGTATCGAATTGAGAATGCCTGAATTGGTGCTCCACGAAGTGAAATTGTTTTCTGACTTTCGATAGAGGCCGTTTCCCCATGTCCCGAACCACAGGTCGTCATTGCGGCAGGCGAGGATTGACCAAATATATCTATTGGTCATGTAGGCTGGCGTATTCGTCATCCATTCTATCCCCTTTGGTCCTAGCCGGTTTACTCCACCGCCATTACTGCCGAACCAAACCGTGCCATTCCGGTCCTCGGTCGCAGTCATGATAATGTTTCCTCCTAATCCATCTCTGGCGTCATAAGTCCGAAACAAAGCGTTTTTAAATCGATTCAGCCCTCCCCCATCTGTCCCGATCCAAAGTATTCCTTCCCGATCTTCAAACACGGACCGCAATGTATTGTGTGACAGGCCCGTTTCCATGGAATAGTTTTTAATCTCGCCGCTGGGTGTGCAGCAGAAAAGTCCTTGCCCAAACGTCGCAATCCAGACGTTTCCCGTTCTGTCCTCCTGCATGCCATAAATTGAAAGTCGTTCGCCGGGTGAATAATTCCACTCCACCGGCCCCATCGTCCGGCCATGCATTTTCCAAAGTTTACGGCCACTGTTCACCCAGATTCCATGATCCTTTGCTCCTTCTGCGGCGCGAACATACACGGCTACGCCCTGCGCATCTTTTAATACTTCGTAACCATTTCCCACCGGTAGAGCCACTGTGCGGTCGTGCAGCATAATCCACGGCTTCTCTGTTGCGTCGCCCACGAAATGGTAAAATTCGTTGGTTTTTATACCAGAAGGAGTTGGTTTCGGGACAAAACGACCGTTTTCCCATCGGTGCATCGACATGCGCGCGTCACAGAGCCAAATGCTTTTGTCCGGTCCTATGCTGACGTTGTCCGCTCCCGCTTCCGGCAATCCCTCCGGCGCTTTTATCGATTGAAATTTTCCCTCTCGCAGTCGGGTTAATTCATGGTTTTCGGAGGTTATCCAGAGTCCTCCCTCCGCATCCTGATCAAGTCTCACAATTCGCTCGTTGGGAATCTCTGGAGTGTTCCCCGGATTAAATACCGTGAATCTTAACCCGTCGTACCGGACCAACCCATTAAAGGTCGCAAACCACAGATAGCCGTCTGGTGTTTGTTGGATTCCGTTTATCGAGTTCTGTGGAAGACCATCCTCCGTCTGGTAGGTTTTAATCAGGTAATTTCGATCGCGTTTGTCATTTTGCGCTTCACCAGCCGATGGGAAAAAAATCAATTCAGCGCAAAGAAAAAGCCACAAGAGCGTTCTTAGACTAAGCCAACCTATTTCCGGACAGATACCCACAATGCGATGGTGGCAAAGCGCTTCCTCCAATGCAATCGCGCAAAGTTGTGCTCCAGTTAACTTGTCACGAACCTCGCAGGCACGAAAAAACCCTGCCTCCGAAATTCGAAAGCAGGGTTAATTTGAATTTTTATTAAATCATGGAATTCGGAAAGGACGGCCATTGCTCACATCATACACCACCTGGCCTCGATATTTCCCCCCGACATTCACAATGGCTTCGCTCCAGGGTGATCGAATATTTCCTGAAGGAAGCACGACTCCATAAGGAGCGTCCGGGACTTGTTCAACCACCGGAGCGGGCGCGGTATAAATTGGCACGCTTTCCACTACGACCTGCCTTGGCGGCGGACAAAATACTACTGGAGGGGGCGGAAGAAAGAACCGGCCACGAAACTCTGGTCCGTGACGATAAGGTCCATGATCACGAAAATCAAACGAAAGACCAAAGCCAGCCTGGGCTGAGGGAGCAAAAGCGGCTCCGGCCAAAATGGCGCTTAATACTAAGAGTGTTTTAAAAGTCTTTTTCATACAATTATACATCTGACGGGACTAAGAGTAGTGGTATTCATACTGTGTAAGATGCTTGTCATCAATACGTTGTATCTTAAATTAGTCGAAAAATTCAGTTTCTAACTTACCAAACGGTATATAACCGCCCTTTACCGCCGCTCGACGTCCTTAGCACGATAATGCCAAATATAAAACAGGGGTAAAATCCACTAATCGGTTGTCTTTACCAATTGGTAGTGCTATATTCCAAGTGTCCTATGAAAACTCTTCTCTTGGCCGCTATTGTTTCCACCCTTGCTCTCGCAGTACGCGCCGACGATAAGAATTACTCTCCCGGCGTGGCAGACGTGGTAAAGCTATCCCAGGCGGATGTGAAAAGCGGCGTCGTCGAAAAGTTCGTTGAATCCACTCCAGGTGGATATCAATTGCGGGCGGATGACATCCTCTATCTGAAGCAACAAGGCGTTGAAGACAACGTAATTGTGGCCATGCTCAAACGGAGTAAAAATGCCGGATCAAACGCGACGGTTGGCTCGGCTTCAACTGCAATTCTCCCTGCGCAGCAGGCTGCCTCCAATATGCAGGGGGGAGGGAATACAAGTCCTTTTGCTTCTTCCTATCCAGTAACGACTGTGGCTCCCGGGAGCGAGTATGTTCCAGCTCCTGCGCCCGTTTACGTCTACCAGCAAGAGGTGGCCCCCACTTATTATTATAGCTCTCTGGTAGATCCTTATTATCCGAATTTCGGGTTTGGATTTAGTTATTACCCCTCTTATCGGAGTCACTTCGGTTTTAATTCTTACCCTTACCGTTACGCTGGTTATCGTTACAACAGCTACCCTTACCGATCTTCCTTTTCCTCTTATAACAATTCCTACCGGGGAAGTTATTTCGGGGATTCACATTACTCCCGTGGCACCAGCCATTTTTCAGGTTCACCCTCGCACGGATTCGGCGGTGCCGGGCATCGCCGCTAATTAATTAGTGAACTGGCTTGGTGATCCTGCGGCTTGCGATCTGGGCTGTCTCCTTCCATCAAAGTGACCTTCAATGCTCGGGAGTCTGGAGTGTGCCGGCCGGTCCAGAAGAATTGACTGAGCTGATTGAGAGGGAGGGAAAAGGACAGCTCACGCGCAGTAAAATTTTAGCTCTTGCTATTTATGTGACGACAGAGCATTGTATTTGCGTCTGTTAGATAGCTTGTCGCTTCAAGGCATGGTAAATCCTCAGTTGAACTAGGTTCAGTGATGATTTGAAACCCTCCGTTAGGGAACAGTCTGTAGAATGATAGGGTAGTCTGGACAGTAAATCACATGAACACAAAATTGTTTGTTGGGAATCTTTCCTTCAACACCACCGAAAATGACCTGAATGACGCTTTTGCAGCGCATGGCACGGTTGTTGAAACCAACCTCATGATGGATCGTATGACCAACCGCCCTCGCGGTTTCGGTTTCGTTACCATGAGCACCCCGGAAGAAGCACAGCGCGCTATTGACGCTTTGAATGGCAGCTCCCTCGATGGACGCGCCTTGACTGTTAACGCAGCTAAACCCCGTGAAGAACGCCCAGCAGGCGGCGGCGGCGGCGGCGGACGTCGTGATTACGGTGGCGGCGGCGGCGGTGGCGGTCGCGGTGGAAGTGGCGGCGGCGGCGGTGGTGGTGGCGGACGTGGTCGCTATTAATCGATTTAATTTCTCAAGCGAGGTCCGGATTTCCGGCCTCGCTTTTTCCGTTTACGCAGTTAAATTTCTCGCAATTTAAGTGTTTTAAAGTTAGACAGGTTTCGAATGCGCGAAGAACATATTGAAGTCGAAGGTCAGGTCCAAACGGTCCTCGCTGGAACAATGTTTCGGGTAGAGTTGACCAATAAACACGTTGTCCTCGCCACCATATCCGGCAAAATGCGCAAACGCTGGGTGCGGATTACCGTAGGTGATCGTGTTAAGATGGAAATGTCCCCTTACGATTTGTCCAAAGCCCGGATTGTTTGGCGCCTCGGTTGAGTCACTTCCCGCGCCTCTTCAATTCGAAGGTGGAACTCCAGGCAGACGATATCTTCTCTGCATATAAAGTTCATCTGCCACTTCAAACATTGCCGTGGCATCTTTCTCCAATTCCAGATCCTCCGGTTCTGGTTTTTCCATCCTCTGCAAGTCTCCCTTTTTGGGATCGCCATGGTAATACTCCACTTTTTTGTTCAAACCCAGGACCACCATGTGCGAATCCCGGAACATTCCAATCTCCCGATTATGGTTAATCAAGGTATGGCGTTCGGCCGCAGGCTTGAAAAGGCTTCGTCCAAAAAGGAGTGATTCATAGGGTCGTCCCAATAGATCAAGAATCGTGGGCGTTACGTCGAGTTGGCAACCGAGCGTCGATATTCGTTCCGGTTTTTTAACCACTGCCGGGCCAAGGATCATGAACGGAATTTCGTAGGAGTGAATGGGGATGCTTTCGCTTCCATACACTCGCGCTCCATGATCGGCCACGACCACAAAGATCGTATTCTCATAAAATGGTTCTGTTCGCACTTTTTCAAAAAACTGCCCCAGGGCCCAGTCCGTATACTTCACCGCGTAATCGCGCCACTTTCGATTTGGGTCCTCCGCGATTCGCCCCGCCGGATAGGTGTAAGGCTTGTGGTTGGAGACGGAAAGTATAGTGGCAAAAAATGGTTTACCGCTTTTGGCGGATTGTCTCAACTCCACCAGGGTGCGGTTATACAGGTCTTCATTGCAAACTCCCCACGCCGTGGTGAATGTTGGATTCGGAAAATCCTTTTGTTCAATGAATCGTTCGTAGCCGTTGTTCACTGCAAACGTCCGCATCGAATCGAAAAGCCCGCGGCCCCCATAAAGAAACGTTGTCGAGTAACCATCCCTTTTCAGGATTTGTGCAATAGTTTCCAAGCCTTCCGAGCGATCCCGCTTTACCACAGAGTCTCCCGGCAGGGGCGGGAAAGAAGCTAGCACTCCCTCGAATCCTCGCACCGTTCGATTTCCCGTTGCATAAATGTTTTCAAACAAAATAGATTGGTTTGTAGCCAAACGATCGAGGTATGGCGTCAGTGATTCTTCCTTTCGCCCGAGGCTTCCCCAGAATTCCGAACCGAGGCTTTCCTCGAGAAATACCACCACATTCAACTTCGGTTTTTCACGCGAGCCCGAGATCTTTCGTTGAGTGGTGTCCGGATGAGCGCTGAATTCTGCCCCTTCCTGGGCAAGGAGCCGGCGCGTGCGCTGGAAAGCCTCTTCTCGCGGCAATGTCCGATAAAAAGCCTGGTAATCGAGATTCCGGGTGTAGGCCGCGCTCACAAAGGAAACCGTTCCATTGTTGGCCAGTTCGCTGACAATTCGCTCGTTGCTGACGTTGTGCTCTTTGAACGAGATCGAAATGCCGAGAACAAAAGTGACCAGCATGGCAGCTCCTAGCATTTTAAAAGTCATTTGCCTGCCTACTGGAATAATCCACATTTCGCGGGCAATTTTTTCATTCAGATAAACCATTCCGAGGGCTCCCCCGAGGCAGGTAAAAACAATAATCAGGACAGGATAGGTCTCCCAGATATTGGTGAAAACTTCATGGGGATAGAGGAGGTAATCGACCGCCACGGTGTTGAATCGCGACTTAAATTCATCGAAGAAATAATATTCCGAGAAAATCAGGAAAATTTGCACGAACCAAAACCCCAGAAAGACCAGCCGGAAGAGGACTCGATGTAACTTCGTTCGATAGAACTTCTCACGGCAAATCAGGAACCAGAGGAGCAGGGGAAGGCAGGTGAAAAAAGCGATGGCAAGATCCAGGTGAACACCAACTGCCCACATTTTAACATGGTCCAGCAAAGGAAAATGCGCTGGCGCCGAAAAAGAAAGAACGATTCGAAGAATCGTAAACAGCACGAAAAGGGTGATGAACGAAAAGGACCAGGATCCAAAACGCGAGAGGCGCCATGCACGGAAGTTGGATTTTTGTGTCTCGGAATTTAAGAAGTTAGTCATGAGTTATAGCCGTTACGCCCAATCGACCCGCCCGAATTTCGGCTATTATACTGAAACTTCTCCGGAGCGCAACGAGCTTGCTGGAGAGCAAACTTTTATCCCAGAATAAGGAATGGTTTCCTTTCTAAAACGAAGTCTTGTGATTTGCTGGATCGTTTTCCGGGGATCCCTGCCGGCTCCAGCCGCGGAGACTGGCACCTTCTATTTTCCGCAATGGAACAGTTACAAAACCATCATGTGGATCGGCGATACCGCCTACAAACGTCCTGAGAAACTTCCGCTCTTTCTCCAACGCCTCCGGGAAATGGGAATTAACACCGCCATGGTACATCATGAAGGCACGCCCGATGTTTTCACTGAAAACCAATTTCCCTACTACGTGGAAAATATGGTCAATCGTGGCCTTTGTCTGAAGTTCAGTTCCAAAGTAACGGATTGGGATAAATTCGTTACCGATTGGGCAAAAAATGGTCGGCCTGTTTCAGCGCTGATTCGCGACTACTGTTTGGACGATCCTGCCTGGAACAGCTGGGCGCAAAAGGAAATGCAGCAACTTGCGCTGAAACACCACGCAAATCATCCCCTCGCTTACAATATTCGTGATGAGCTCTCCACCACCATCTCCGCCAATCCATTTGATTACGATTTTAATCCAGTGACTCTCGCCAGTTTTCGAATCTGGCTTAAAGGCCAGTATTCCACCTTGGAGCGATTGAACAAACAGTGGGATACCGGCTTCGAATCGTGGGATCAGGTGATTCCTTTCACCACAGATCAAATAAAACAACGAATGGTGAGCGGAGCATCCATGCCCAAAGGGTCCGTGGATTGGAGCGCCCTAGCCGCAATTAAATTCCAGCCTGTCTATGCCGCCAAACACTCCACCAATTGGAATTTCTCGCCCTGGGTGGACTTCCGCACATACATGGATATCTCCCTCGCTCGTGCCCTGGAAAATCTTCGAAGGGCCGCGCGCGAAGTCGATCCGGAAACCCCGGTAGGCGTGGAGGGCACCCAAATGCCAAGCGCATGGGGTGGTTACGATCTGTGGCGTCTATCCCAGTCGCTCGACTGGATCGAACCTTACGACATTGGTTCAGCTCGGGAGATACTGGGTTCTTTCATGACGGGAAAACCCATAATGACCACTGTTTTTGAGTCGGATACCCTTCACGCCCAACGAAGGCTTTGGCATCTATTATTGGAAGGGGATCGAGGCTGCCTGATTTGGTGGAGCGAAGATTGCATCGATTGGAAAAGCGATGACTATAACCTGACACCAAAAGCGAAAGCCCTTGCCCCTGTCCTCAACGAAATGTCCTCACCTTTGGCCGCATTGTTTCTGAAAGCGCGCAGGGAGTTCGATCCCATTTCCATTGTCTATTCGCATCCCAGCATCCAGGCAGATTGGCTTTTGGAATCCACCGTTGACGGTTCCACCTGGCTGAGGCGCTTTTCCAGTTTTGAAGCTGACCACAATCATCTGGCCAAGTTAAGGAATGGCTGGCTAAAAGGTCTGCAGGATGTCGGCTTTAGCCCGCGATTCATTTCCTCTGAACAATTGGAGAAAAAGGATTTCGCTCAAACCCGGGTCATGGTATTTCCCTCAGCCCTCGCCTTGTCTGACAAGGAGTTGGAGTCCATCGCTTCTTTTTTAAAGAATTCCACCAACAGAATATTCGCCGACAACTCCCTTGCTTTATTCGATCAGCATGGAAAGTTTCGAATTTCTCCCTTCAGGCCTCTTTCCACTAATATTATGAACAGTTATGTTCTTCCAGCAACTCTGCAGGCGAAGGAATATGCTTCTGATATCGCGGCATATCCCGCTGAGCGGCAAAAACCCGGTCCAAGCTCTTTTCCAGCCTGGCTAGGCGAAAGCTTGACCGGGATTCATCGCTTTGTCTCGATCCCCATCGAATCTCACACCATGGTTCATCGTTATTCTCTCAAATCGGCCACCCTTCTGGCTTTCGAACGCAATATCGATTACCACATGAGCGAGGATCTTAAGCAGGCAGGTGGAAATGAGTCGCTGGAGAAGCCTTTGCAATTAAACGCCCAGTTACTGAAGCCGTATCACGTTTACGACCTTTCCTCCGGTCGATACCTGGGAAGCATAAAAGAAATCCAGATGAATTTAGATCCCTGGAAACCATCTCTTTTTGCGTTGTTTCCAAATAGGATCGAAGGTGACCCAGTTAAATTCCTCGGAAACTGAGTTTTAATTTTGCGCTCGATTTTTGCGCTCGATTTTTTGAGCGAGTTCGACTGATCCTGGAAAACGCTTGTGAGTCCAAAACCGTCGTGTCCAGCGAAAGTATCCGGCTTCATCCAGCAAACTGACTTCATACATCATTTGGCCACGTGCATCCATTCCATGCATTAAAATAAGAAGCAGGGCACACGAAAGAAGGTAACTCGGTCTGGCCATATTAGGATTTGAGACTAATCTGCCAGGAAATGAAGAAAAAATTTAATGGCCCCTTGGCTACATTAACGTAAATTTCAGCTTTGCTCTTTGGCCGAAGCAATTTAGCTTAAACCTTCACTATGAACTATCGGTTTTCGAAGTTTTTGCTTTGTTTCGGGCGTGGTCGGCTCGCGGGAGTTTGACGTTCTACACAATGGCATTACCAAATCCATCTGATTCTTCAACCCGTGGTAATGATTCGGGAAAGCTGAAGATTTACTTTCTTCCGAACCTGATGACCGCAGGCAACTTGTTTTGCGGTTTTGTCGCCCTCACCAAAATCGTGGAGGCTGACCTCGCCAAAGGTTACGATGACATTCGCACCGCCCTCCTTTTCATTTTATTGGCCTGTATATTTGATCTTTTGGATGGCCGCGTAGCCCGCATGGGTGGCGTGGAAAGTCCTTTCGGGCGGGAATTTGATAGCCTCGCGGACGTCGTCTCATTTGGTGTCGCCCCCGCTTTTCTTGTCCACCGAATTGTTCTCCGTGACGTCTTTGCCACTCATCCCGAGTACGGCTGGTTTATTTCCTCCATTTATCTCCTGTGCGGAGCCTTTCGCCTGGCTCGTTTCAATTGTCTTGCCGCCATGGCCGGAGGGGGAGGCGGCAAAGAATTTCTCGGTTTTCCCATACCCGCCGCCGCCGGCCTGGTCTCTTCACTCACCTTGCTAATGATCCATATTAACGAAAAGGAATTTGCCACCGGGAAGCTCTCCTACGCTTTGCCGGTCGTGCTCATCCTTCTTTCCATCATGATGGTCAGTAGCGTCAAATATCCTACTTTCAAAAGCCTCGATCTTCGCTCTACCCGCACTTTCACCCGGACCATTCTTGGGGCCATTTTTATCGGCAGCATTGTCATCCTTCGCGAGAAAATTTTATACTTTGTATTGCCTGTCCTCTTTACTGTGTATCTGATTTACGGTTTTATACGTCCGAGGATGTCGAGGAAGATTATCCAGGAGATAGAGGAAGAGGATGAGGATGGCGCTCAACCGCCTACGCTATAACCATGCTTGCTTTGCGATCGGTTTTTAATTTTTCGGAGGTGGCTAACACACTCACGCTCGCTGCGGTGCCTTTAGCTGACACCGTCGTTGGCAATCTGTTGACCTCGTGGTTTGTTGGTTTCATTGCCGGTTTCCTTGTATCCATTCCTGTTGGGCCCATCAACGTTACCATCATTAACGAGGGCGCGCGAAGAGGTTTCATGTGGGCTTTCCTCATCGGCCTCGGTGCTGTTCATATGGAAGCCATCTATTGTGCTTTGAGTTTCGCCGGGTTAACCACGTTTTTTGATTCGAAGGTGGTCAAAACAGCCATGGAACTTTTCAGCTTCAATCTAATGCTCTGGCTTGGCCTCAAATACTTAAGAATGCACGCCGTCGAAAGCACCAGTCCAAGCGCCGATAAGGTCGAAGAAAAACTCCACCCTCATTCCGCGTTTATGACTGGTTTCGTCCGGGTCCTCGGCAATCCCGGGGTGCTCATGATGTGGCTGACCCTCGCTGCCACTTTTACTTCGCACGATTGGGTTGATCCCAACTGGGGCAGCAAAGGCTTGTGCATTGCAGGAGTTGGCATGGGGGCTTCGCTTTGGTTTCTCATGCTCAGTTACCTGGTCAGCATGCGGAAAAAGGGGTTTTCAACCCGGACCCTCCTGCGAATGTCCAAGATTTCTGGAGCCGTTCTGCTCATCGCAGCCGCTTTCATCGGGGTGAAAATTGTCAAAAATCTTTACGAGTACCACAAATTGAGGAACGGCGGCTAGGCTTGCTTCTCGAACTGCACATAAATCGTTTTCAGATATTCCGCCTCCGGAAATTTAATCGGGTGGTCCGGACTATGTCCTGTTTTCTCCAATATGTGGTGAATTCGCCCACTTTTTCTGCAGTTTTTTAAGACCGTTTCAAAGAATTCGTCTGAAGTAACATGCGCCGAACAGGATGAAGCCACCAGGATTCCTCCAGCACTGATTTTACCTATGGCATCGTTTGCCAGCTTTGAATATGCTGAAAGCGCCGCCGGCTTTTCACCCTGTCGTTTCGCCATGGAAGGCGGGTCAAGCACTACCAGGTCGAATTTGCCTGTTGATTCTCGCAGCCATTTAAAGGCGTCAGCCTTGAAGATTTGATGCCGGACCGCTTTGATCCCTGCGTTATCCTGATTTAAGTTAAAATTACGCAATGCGCTTTGAAGCGCATGCTCGCTGATATCCACGCTGGACACTTCCTTTGCCCCACCCGCCGCGGCATACACCGAAAATCCTCCCGAAAAACTAAACACGTTCAGCACTCTCTTTCCGCGCGAGTAGCCCATTACTTTCTTCCGGTTATCTCTCTGGTCCAGAAAGAATCCGGTTTTCTGGCCCTTGATGATATCCGCTTCAAAAGCCAGACTGTTTTCATGAAACACCACCGGGGCTGCGGCTGGCAGTCCGCACAAAAGTTGTCCATCCTCGAAGCCGAATGCCCTGCTTGCCTCCTGCACATTGCGGCTGAGCCGAAGCACGAGCCGCTCCGGTTGCAACAGTTTAACGATGCTTTCCTCAAGACTCTTCAGCATCTTCACCCAGCCAAGAGCATAAAGCTTCATCACAAAACTGGTTTCGTATCGATCCAGGATAAAGCCCGGCATCCCGTCGTTCTCCCCGTGCACACATCGATACCCGGTTGTCTTCTCAGTTTTTAGGAACTCCCTCAGGCTGAACGATGTCCGCAATTTGTTTTCGATCCAGGTCTGGTCGATTTTTACTGCTTTCCCCGCTTCCAGGATTTTCACCGCGAGTGGAGAATTCAGTTCGTAAAATCCAACTGCCAGGAATGCATTTTCTGAATCATAAATAATTCCTAGCTCTCCAGAAGTTCCTGCCCGATTCGTTTCGCGGATGCTGTTGGAATAAACCCACGGGTGCCCGGCGCGTATTGATTTCTCCGCCGCTCTGCTCACCCTTATCTTTAAATTTGGAACAGGTTTCGAATCGCTCTTCTGTGTCAAAATTGTCTTATCTTTCTGCGGTCCATGATTAAGTAAGTCACCATCTCTCCCTTGCCTTTAATGGCCACACTGCCTCGCTTTGCAAAAATAAACTTATCTTTGATTAATTCGTAGGTTGTTTCCGTGACCTGGATATGACCCGGATGCCCATGAGACTCCATCCGGCTCGCTGTGTTCACCGTGTCTCCCCAAAGATCGTAAATAAATTTTTTCCGCCCAATAATCCCTGCCACCACAGGCCCCGTATTTATCCCTACCCGTATTCGCAGGTTGGTTTTGTTTTCAGTGTTGATCCGGCCGATGATTCTTTGCATCTCCAGGGCCATGTCTGCCACCGCCTCGGCATGATCGGGCCGGGGAATGGGCAGCCCTCCCACTACCATGTAGGCATCTCCAATAGTTTTTATTTTTTCCAAACCTTTCGCCTCTGCCAGTTCGTCGAATTGGGAAAAAATTTCATTCAGGTAATGAACCACCTCGGATGGTGTCAGGTTCGTGGCCAGCGCCGTGAATCCTGCCAGGTCCGCAAAAGCCACCGTCGCCTCGGGAAACAAATCCACGATTGTTTTTTCCCCCGCCTTCAACCTGTCTGCTATCGCCCTCGGCAGCACGTTGAGGAGCAGGCTCTCTGATTTTTCTTTTTCCGCCTGCAGATCCAGAAAATATCGCTGCTCCTGGTCTCTTAATCTTTTCTTTTCCAGGCAGGCGTCAATCCGCGCCCTCAACAAAACCGGGTTGAACGGTTTGGTCAAAAAATCCTCCGCCCCGCTCTCGATGCATTCGACAATTCTCTCCATCACATCTGTGCCGGAAAGCATGATCACAGGCGTATGCCGCAGCTCTATGTCCGACTTCAATAATCTTAATACTTCTAATCCGCTCATCCCGGGCAACATTAGGTCAAGCAGCAGAAGGTCGAACTCCTTGCTTTGCATCATCCACAGCCCCTCTTCGCCCGTTTCCGCCGTATTCACAACAAATCCTTGAGTTTCGAGAATCGACTTCAGCAAATCACAGTTGGGCCGCGAATCATCGATGATTAATAGCGTCCCTTTGAAGGATTGTGGCCCGGCGTTTGTTGCTGTTGGGGCCGCTGTTAGGAGTTCGGTCCCAGGGAGCAGGGGATCACCTGTCAGCGGCTTGACCAGTTCCTGTAAAATTCCATGCAATTGCGAATTGGAGATCTTCGCCTCTTCGAATTTCTCTTCTTCAAGCAATAGTTTTAACTCCCCGCTTTTTAATAAAACTTTGTGAAGAAGGGTCGACTCATTTGGCTTAAGCTTGAGCAGTGATTTGTCTGGCCTGTCCGGACCGCCTTCTGGCGTTGCACTATTTTGATTTTGGTGGTCAGGCGTCATGCAGGTCTGTTTCAGACTCAGCCTAGCAGACTAATTGTCAGTCCGCATCAGGAGAATAGCTTGTCAATTCGGTCCTTCACCACCGGTTCCATTCGAATTATTGGCGGCCAGGCGCGATGATAATTTTCTCCTGGAAGTTTTTTGGTCGCATCAATACCCATTTTGGATCCCGCGCCAATTTCCGAAGTAGCGTGATCCAGCACATCCGAGGGGCCCCTCGTCAGCATGGAATCCCTTGCCGGATCCGTGTTGGCGCAGAGATGAAAAAGCACCTCGCTCGTATTGTGCACATTCACCTCTCCATCCACCACCACGATGTATTTGCTGAACATCATTTGGCCCATTCCCCACAGACCATGCATGATCTTGTAAGCCTGCATGGGATAGGTCTTCCGAATGCTGACAAACACCAGGTTGTGAAAAACCCCTTCGGCGGGCAGTGCAATGTCTACAATTTCCGGGAAATTCATTTTGAAGATCGGCAGGAATAGTTCCACGCTGGCGCTTCCCATGTAAAAATCTTCCATCGGAGGAATGCCAACAATAGTAGCGGGATAAACCGCATCTTTCCTGTGCGTAATGGCAGTAACATGGAACACCGGGTAAGGCTCGGGAAGTGTGTAATAACCGGTGTGATCTCCAAACGGTCCTTCCAACCGCAGCGGTTCGCCCGGGTCAACGTAACCCTCGATCACAAAGTCTGCGTTGGCCGGGACTTCCAGGTCGTTCGTTTCGCACCGGACCAGCTCCACTGATTTTTTTCGGAGATAGCCGGCCAGCAGATATTCGTCCAGTCCATCCGGCAACGGCGCCGTGGCGCAGAAAGCATACATCGGGTCCCCGCCAAGGAAAATTGCCACCGGCATTTTTTGGCCGGTTTCACAATAGCGCCGTCCGTGCCTGGCCGCGACTTTCTGCAGTTGCCAGTGCATTCCCGTCGTCGCCTCGTCATAAATCTGAATGCGGTACATGCCAAGGTTTCTCTCCCCCGTGTCCGGGTCGCGGGTTGCCACGCAGGGCAGGGTGATGAATCGCCCCCCATCCAATGGCCAACACTTTAAAACAGGAATGTTTAACAGCGTGACCGGCAGCACCGGATTGTATGGGCTCTTTTTTGCGTTCGTAAAATCATGAATGACTTCCTTGCACGGGCCCGTGCTGACGATTTTTGGCTTGGCATGCCGCAAATCCAAAGCCGTGTTGAGCAATTTGAAAGTTTCTGCCAGGCCCGAGGGCGGCTTCGCTTTCATCAGCGTCCCCAATTGCTCGGCTACTTCTCTCACCGATCCTGCCCCCATCGAAAGGGCCATTCTTTTGGCGGATCCCATCGCATTGATGATCACCGGGAATGGGCTTGGGCAGCCATTCACCGTCGGATTTTCGATCAATAATGCTTTTCCGCCACCTGGCTTTTTCATTTCCCTGTCCGCAAGCTCAGTGATTTCCAGTTCCGTCGCGAGTGGCGTGGAAATACGAATTAATTCGCCTTCCGCTTCCAGGATTTCAATGAACTCTCGGTAAGAATTGAACGCCATTCGAATTTATTTGCTCCCTGGTTTTGTCGCCGGAATCTTTTGCAGGTCTTCCGGCAACTTATCAGGATCGAACGTCTCCACGTTGAGCGCTATCAAACTAAATGTGGGAACTCCAAGATTGACGCTACCGTTTGATCTATCCACCACCATCCCCACGCCTGCCACTATTCCACCGTGTGCCTGCACAATGTCCATTGTCTCCTGCACACGCCCGCCTTTGGTCACCACATCTTCCACCACCAACAGGCGCTCGTCCTTCTCGATTTTGAATCCACGACGCAACACCAGCTTCCCTTCTTCCTTTTCGACAAAAATAAAACGCAGCTTCAATTGCCGCGCCACTTCCTGGCCTATCACGAGGCCGCCCATGGCGGGCGAGATCACCGTCACTGCGCCCAATCCCTTCATTTTCTCTGCCAATCCCAGGCCTAGTTTTTCTACCAATGGCATTTGTTGCAGCGCCAATGCGCATTGAAAAAACTGGCGGCTATGCAATCCGCTTCGGAGAACGAAGTGACCCTCAAGTAAGGCTCCCGTTTTTTTGAAGATTTCTAATGCTTCGGCGCTTGTCATTTTCACATCTTGGGAATTCACCAGAATAAGGCCAGAGCTTTTTCTTAAAATTCTGTTGCTGTCAGCCAATCGGATTGGTTCTAGTTCCGGCATGCTGCGGTGGCTCAAATTCTTGATCGGCCTCCTCTTGATTCCTGTTTGCCTGGGCGGGATCAATACCCTTTATTCTGTGGTCAAGCTTTCCGGCGCCGCTCAAATGGTCTGGATTGCCACCCTCGCGGGCATTGCCTGCTGGTTTGTCATTTTCCTCCTGCTCCCGAAACCGATGTGGATTTACGTCTTTGGCCACGAACTCACCCATGTGCTCTGGACTTGGCTCTTCGGAGGAAAGGTCAAAAAATTTAAAGTTACCTCCAAGGGCGGTCACGTCGTCATCTCCAAAAGTAATTTTCTGATTGCCCTGGCTCCCTATTTTTTCCCCCTTTACGTCATCCTGGTCGTTATTGCCTTCGTCAGCGGGGATTTGATCTGGGGCTGGTCGCGCTATGTTGCTTTTTTCCATCTGTTCGTCGGGGCTGCCTACGCTTTCCACCTCACTCTCACTGTTCATATTCTCAGGACACGCCAAACCGACATCACTGATCACGGCTACCTTTTTTCCTTCGTCATCATCTTTCTTGGCAATCTCACTGTGTTGATGGTCGGCATCCCGCTCCTCGCTACGCACCAGGCTCTCTTTCAGGTTTTTCTACACTGGGTCCGTGCAACCGACTCAGTTTTTCATAGGATAATCTACCACTTCGGATAATTAACCGAGAATTGCTCTTGAAATGAAACCATCCTTCGGGCGAAATGCCCATGGCTCGAACACCGTATGAATTTAGCTGACATCTTAACCCCGGCCCAGATCAATCCGGAATTGAAGGCCACGGACAGGTGGCAAGCCATTGATGAGCTCATTGAGAACCTCGTCGTCACGGGAAAAATCGCGCCTCAGAACCGCGAAGCCATTGCTGCTGTCGTCAAAAAACGGGAAACGTCCATGAGCACTGGCATCGGCTTTGGGATCGGTATTCCTCACGCCTCCACCGACTTGATCTATGAGGTCGTCGGGGCCCTCGGTCGCTCAAAAAAGGGTGTCAACTTCGATTCCCTCGACAATCAGCCTGTTAATCTCGTCATGCTCTTTCTCGTTCCTCAGGGTCAGTTCCAAAAACATCTCCACACTCTCGCCAGCATTGCCAAGTCGCTTCACAAAAAAGATTTTCGCAGGTCCCTCGAGGAAGCTGCCGATTCCCCGGCCATGTTTGAAATCATCAAGATCGAGTCCGGCGGGAAATAATTTCTACCGTGCTTTATTCCATCATCCAAAAACGGCTCCAGGAAGCTGTCCTTCAAGTCATCCCTGACGCCGACCTCTCTCTTGTCCTCGTTCGACCTTGCCCCGACACGCGCTTTGGGGATTATCAGGCCAACGCTCTGATGACTCTCGCCAAGGCCAGGAAAATGAATCCCCGCCAACTCGCTGCTGATGTCCTTCAAAAGCTGGATGTAAGCGACCTCTGCGAAAAAACCGAAGTTGCCGGGGCTGGCTTTATTAATTTCAAAATAAGCGCCCATGCCATAGCGCAGCAAATTTCTCTCGCCGCCAACGGTGGGCCGCTTTTTTTCGAGCCTGCCGCTGCTCCGCGCACCGTGGTTATCGATTTTAGCTCACCCAACGTGGCCAAGCCCATGCACGTCGGCCATATCCGCTCGACGATTTTGGGCGATTCGCTCGCGCGCATTGCCTCCTTTATCGGCCATGACGTGGTGCGCGATA
>JAQGOY010000193.1 GCA_028293375.1 Verrucomicrobiales bacterium
CGAAAAACAACGTGTGGCACTTGCCCGCGCGCTGCTTTCTGCTCCACAACTTCTGCTCCTCGATGAACCTCTTGCAAGTCTTGATTCCAACCTCAAGGCTCGTATTATTCCGTATCTGCTTCGGATAAGGGATGAACTTCATCTTCCCATG
Source organism: Verrucomicrobiales bacterium (assembly GCA_028293375.1). GTDB lineage: Bacteria > Verrucomicrobiota > Verrucomicrobiia > Limisphaerales > JAQGOY01 > JAQGOY01. Next base: position 152 of record JAQGOY010000193.1, read on the forward strand.
CTTTACGTGACTCACGATCAATCTGAAGCTACAATGCTTGCGGACGAAATCATTCTTTTGGAGAACGGACAGGTTACGAGGAAATGCTCGGCAACCATCGCTTTTAATTCGTCAAACGAGTCAAAAAACTGCTAAAGCGTACGCCTTCTGTACTTTCTAACAACGCTTTCCTGAATTCGTCACTTCCAAAACGCCAGATGGCCACCAGAAAGGCAGTTCTTTAAATACAAAATCGATTTTGTAACCAGACAAAACGACAAAGGGTCGCATCCCTTTTATGCGACCCTGAATGCAGTCAATAATTGAAGGCAAGCGCAGTTTCCAGATCAGTTGGACACCGCGACGGCCCGATAGAAACGTTGAGGGGACGTTCCCCCGGCTGCCGGGTCTTGCACAGGGTAGGGATCCGAGGTGGGCACGGTCACAAATTTCAAAGTGATCCAGGTGGTTGGAGCAAGAGCGGTTGCATATTCTATACGATAGGATTGCCCTGCTGTGCCGATAATGGTTATAGCCGGAGCGGTGGTGATGGAGAGCTGAGAAGAGGAAGAGGATCCAGTTTTGATGATTAGTCCTGGACCATTAGCCAGGACGTAGGCCGCTACCTGGTTTCCAATATTTTGCCCTGTGGTGTTATCGAACCAATAATGAATGCCGCCATAAATGCGACTCCAGCCGTTTTCAGATTCGCCCTTGCTCAGAGAATCAATCAGGCGAGCTGGTTCCCCGGCAGTAGTGGTGTGAAGCTGCAAAGTGTTCTTGTCGCCAAAGAAAGACTTCAGGACTTCAAATCCTGCATTAACCGTGGCGCTGTGGCCACTGGGATAATCCGGGTGTGTTGGTGTGACCAATAAAGGTCGCCAGTCACTATAATCATTTATCACGGTTCCGTTCTCGCTAGCGTTGAGAGCGGTGACCGGTCGCCAAAAGAGATAAGTGTATTTCGCATCCCACACCGCGATCCGCGCATCGGTCAAAGCTATGTTAGCCAGGACAAACAACTGGGCGTTTTCTTCAAGAGATAGTCCGCGCGCAAGGGATAACTGCCTCGCAGCCTCATTCACCGTTAGCTCCGCATCCTGCTTGTAAAATTGAGAAACGTGAGTTTGATCCACAGTTCGTGCCGTGCTGGAAATGGATCCCAGGGACTTCACTTGGGCCAAAGCATTGCTGTATTCCGTGCTGTTCAAAGCGGGAGGAGGTCCTGGTCGAAACTGGTTGGTGGCCACCAGAAGAAACGGCTTTACTGATCCCCACTGCAAGTTTATCCCGGCACCAAAAGTATAGGGTGGTGAAGTGACCGTGGGAACGTTGGGCGTGAGCTGGTAAGCTCCCGGTGAAATGACCGAAGGGCCAGGATAAGAAAGGTTGGGGTTTGCTCCATCATTCGCCCGCAAAGCAATGATATCTGCGGCGGCGGCAGCTCCCACAAGGAGTCCGTTACCGACTGGACCATCAGAAATATTCGCCAAACTTGCGGAAAGAGAGGCATCCAGTGCAGTTTTCTGTCCCGGGAAATAATTAACAAGGACATCGTGGGCAGCCTGGGCTGCCGCTGCCTGGGCTGAGCCTGTATTCGGCGCGTAGTAATGGTAGGGAGTTCCAAACTGGCGGATGGAATTCACCGCGTCATAGACCGCGATGGATTCAATGGCGTCGATACGGCTGGCGAAATTGCTGTTCAATGCCGGGGCTACTTTGGTGGCATTGATGGTGATGAGGTTCCAGTCGGTGATGACATCCGCCGGGAGGTTTCCAGCCAGAAGACTGGTGATTGTTGCAGTGAGGATGGTTGCCTGTGAGTGCTTTGATTTCATTATATTTAGGTTTGTTATGTTTCAGTAATGGACTTCGGCAGGCAAATCAGCTGGAGCGGTAATGCAGGTCGAAGAGATTGGATTTGGAGAAAACACACGGGCTCCGGCACACACGGAGAGTTTTGCCGGAAACCCGTTCACCCCGACACTTCGAGGTAAATTCAAAAAATGAGGAGGAGTTTAAGGATCCGTGGAGATAGATCAGGACCCGGAACACTTTGCTTGGAATACACCGGCCAGAAAGCGCTTGAAGATCCGCAATGTTCATGACGAGGTTCTTGACAATTCACTGTCTTGTAGAACCTCCGGAGGCCCGGTCAGCGCTGACGATTCCTGGTTTTAACTCCCCCGGGAGAGGGGGTCGTTCGGTAACGATGAGAAAGTTTTAGAAAGAATCTGGGAAAGAGTCAACACTTAAACATTACAATCCCAATTGAGATAATGTAGCATTGAAATCAGATTGCATTTTACAGGGGAATCATGCTCCTGGCACGTTTACATGTTAGGCCAAAAAAGAAGGGCACCCCGATGCGTCTAACCCTTAAAACCTGTGACTATCTTGAAACGGTGGGTGCGAATATCAAATGGCGATCCAGATGGAGGGACCGATGCAAATCAATTGCCTTCCGCTTCCGTCGCTAATCCCACCTTGGTGATATCCAGCTGTTGAAGCACGTCCAGAACCGTGACCATGCTTTGGTAGTCTGCTTCATCCTCAGCTTTGACCACCACGCGCAGGTCAGAATTACTGGATTTGAGTGATTTCAGTTTTTCCTTCAACGCAACAGTAGCAAATATTTCCCCGTCTAAAAACGATTCCCCTTTTGCATTCACGAGAATCCGGTTGATTTTGGGTTTCGGTTCGTTCGGTTTTTGTTGTGGCGCCTTCCCGGAAGGAAGGGTCATTTCCAGGTTATTCATCATTTGCGGAGTAGTGATAATAAATATCACCAGGAGGACGAAAACGAGGTCCAGAAGCGGTGTGATATTTAGCTCATTTAACGTGCCGTGACTCCTGCTTGATGTTTTTTTTAATTTCATTGAAGTATTGGCTCGGTGGCATCTTGCACGTCGAATCTAACCACCACGCGTTGTGGGAAGTTGGCGGGAGGTTTTCGGTCGAGCGACCTGGTGCTGGCCACGGCAGCTTTTACTGAATCATCCCATTTTGAATTTCCTGAACCTTTTTTCCAAAATGAGTTGGAAATAATTCCAGCTTCGTTGATCGATATCTCGACCTCCGCCACGAAATTTTCATCGGCTATGTTTTCCGGCCTGGCCCATCTGGAGCGGAAGGCATATTCCATGAAGCTGCGGTAAAGTTGAACAGGATCGGAGCTGGTCTGAACGGTTTTACCCCCCTCGAACTCGAAAGATGGGACATCAGTAGCAGGAGGCGCCATGGCCGGGGGCGCGGTGACACCACCCGTTGGTGGCGCAGTTTGCGCTACCTGTTTTGGAGGAGCCGTTTTGGGAGCTTCCACCACTGCAGGTTGCTCCACCTTTGGAGTGGCGACTTTGGGTGGTTCTTCTTTTGGCTTCTCGGGTTCCTTTGGCTTTTCCACCGGCTTTTCTTTGACCATTTCGACGGCAATTTTCTTGATTTGCTTTCCGAAAAAACCTTCCCGGGCGGCAAAATAAGCCAGCGCGATGAGAATCGCCCCATGAAAGAAAAGAGAGATCAGCAAATTGGTTCTGCCGGAGTTGCGTTTCCTGGAAACGGGAGCCTGTGGTAGCATATTATTTCACCGGTTCAGTGGCCAAATCCACCTTGGCCACATTCGCCTGCTGGCATACATCAAGGACTGCTCGAATTTGCCTGTATTTTGTTTTGCCATCCCCCCGCACGACCACGCTCAAATCCGGATCGTCGATTCTCAAGCCCACCAGTGTTTGTTGCAGTTCTGCCAAATCGAGCGACTTCTTGTTCATCCACAATTTTCCGCCAGATTCCACCGTGATGAAATTGGCTTTTCGAGGAGCATCCTTCGGGTGATGGGAAGCCGAAGGAAGGCTCAAGTCGAGATCGTTGACCACCGGGGTGGTGGTGATGATGAAAATCACCAGCAACACAAAGGCGAGGTCAAGCAGAGGGGTGATGTTCAACTCCGTCAACGAGTGGTGTGCTGGTTGAGAACATTTTCTCATAATGCCTGGGCAATTGCTGTATCATTTGCAGGTCGAACCGATTTGCGGTCTTCAAACCGGCTGAAGGCGTCAACGATTTTCTCTTCGAGATTCCGGTTCTCCACGTAGGAATGATCAATCTGTGTGGCATAACGGGCAGCAAATCCATCCAGTTCCTGGGTGATGCCGCGAATGGTGGTTACCATGAAATTGTAGGCGAACATGGCGGGGATTGCCACCAGCAGTCCCACCACGGTGGCTATCAAGGCCCCCGCGACTCCGGGCGCCATCGCCGTCAGGCTGGCCGAGTTGGCGCGGGCGATGCCTGCGAATGTTTCCATGACGCCCCACACGGTTCCCAGGAGACCGATGAACGGGCCTCCTGCCACTGCCGTGGATAGCACGATCATCCCTTTTTCCAGGGCCATGGCCTCTGCGGCAGCGGCTTCTTCAAGGGTCAACTTCACAGCTTCAAAAGCGGCGGAGCTGATTTTCTTTTCACCCTTGACGAGCTTGGGATTGTTTTTGAGATGGTAATCGAGTTCGTCTGCGCCCCGCAAATAGAGTTGGTAGGCGGGAGATCCTTCGAACTCGTCCCCCTTTCTCCGGATATCCAAAGGCTCGCGAGTGCCAAGATAAGCGGCGAAAAAGCGTTTTGACCACTTCCTGGCAAGAGTCAATTGACGAAACTTACTAATTATAATGGTCCAACTGAACAAGGAAAGAAAGATCAGAACCGAGATGGTTATCTTGCCTTCGACTGTCGCTTTCTCAAAAGCGAATTGCAGGGCTCCAGAAGCGAGGATGGGTTGAATGAGAATTGTGGTCATATACGATTGGTTATTTTTTGACGGGCAGGATCACCGTCACTCGCCCGGTTTTTTGGGCAAGGCTGATCGGTTTGGCTTTCTTCTTGTTCTCTTTCTCGTCGGTATCTTCCATTTTGGCAGTGGCAGTGGATGCATCCTCCGTCGTCCTGGCGCTTTCTTTGGCGACATTGGATTGAGGAACCCCCACGGCGGCGGAGCTGGCATCGCCAGTCGAGGACACTGAACTCCCAACCAGCGCTGCGGTGATCGAATCTCCACTCACGCTTACAATTGGGCTGATCGCAGTACCGCTCACACTTCCTACCGCACTGATGTTGATGCCCCCGCCTCCGAACGCAGTCACATCGACATTATGTTGAGAATTGATATCCACCTGACCGCTGCCCACTATCAGGCCGGTGATGTTTCCGTCGGCTTTCAGACGGATATTGCTCCCAATAATTCCAGACCCGCCGGAATTGATATCGTGACCAGCGTTCAGATCGATAAATGTGTTGTGAGTATCTGTCCCGTTAAAGGCGATTTGTATGATTCCGCCGAGGCTGGCGTTGATGCTTCCCTCAGGAGTCGCGACAGTAATATTTCCCAGAGCAGCACGTGATCCCACCAGGGTGGTGGCAAGAATACCGCTGCCTGGAATCGTTGCCGGGATGGCGATTAATCTGTGCGTCAGGGGATCGAGTTCGAGAGCCTGCAGACTTACAAAACCGGATGCGCCCGACCCGGCATTCACATTTCCGTGCTGCGAAATCACATTGATATTGCCGCCATTATAGGCGGCGATTCGCGACCCGTTCACATTGACATCCTTTCCTGCGGTCACGGACACATTGCCTCCGCTGGTGGAGAAAATTCCACGGGGCGCATTCGGATCGCCAAAAGTTGTCAATTGACCGCCAACATCCAATTTTCCGCCTGTCTGGAGGACAATGGAGCCCAGCAAACTTTCATTTGCGATTTTGGTGGAGGTCATGTCGAGGTTTCCTTCCGCCACGATTTTCAGACTGGCTCCGTAAGGCGATATAGCCGCCAGCACAAAATCAGGAGCCCCAACGGAAATGCCTCCGGATATGCCAAGGTCGATATTGCGCGCGCTGATGTTGAAACTGCCTGGCACCGCAAGTGTTAATCCCTGGTCCCCGAGGGAGGCGGTTTGGCTCTCTGTGTAGAGTTGATGAATGGCATTCTGTTGAACGGTGCTCAACGACACCGGTCTGAGCACGGGAACACCGTGAATATCTAATATTGGCTGGCCATTCACATCGCGAGCCACCTGCGTTGGATTCAGCAGGAACGCAAGGTCCGCCGGACTCATCAGCCCTATGAAAGTTAATGTCGCCGTAAGCGCACTGAAGCGAAGCCGTGAGGCAATCCCTGGATTTCCACTCGAAGAGGGATCCAACAAGACTTGCGGTAGGGGATCGCTCAGTTTCACGTTGGTTAGATTTCCCCGATACGTGATATCTCCTTCCACCTCGATGGATGTCGTGCGGGCCGTGGACAGGTTCCGGCCTGAGAATCCAAAATTATAGGTACTGCCCAGCACGTGAATATCCGCAAATGTCGGGACAATAAGACCAAAACTTTCTATGCTGCCCGAGATATCGAGGGTAATGGGAGTCGCATCGTTTAAGTGCCATGGTTTAAGAGCATGACCCTGGCCGAGGGTCGCCCACCCAGGCAAACCGCTATCAGACATCGTAATCCCTGTCAGCGATGTCGCGCTCGGCGCGCCGGTTAGATTCCCGCCATCACGTGTTACAATATGCAGTGCGCCTTTGCTGGATGGATAAAGCAACAGCGAGTTCAAAATATGAATGCCTCCAGCGCCCGCATTCAAATTCAGAATGGGTGCATAAATCGGAGGCATACTTTGATTTTGGCCCGAAACGCGAGGAAGATTTGATCCAGCCAATGTAATCGAATTGCCTGCCCAAAAGCTGGCGCCGGCATCCGGGGCATAATCAAAAAGGAAAGAGCTCCTTGGTGGGACAGTGGTATTCCCCACATTTCCCACGAATTTCCCACTCGGCACATTCAACTGGCTGCTGTTAAAGGTTCCATTTGGATTCCTGACTTCGGATATAAATAGATCTCGGGCGGCCCATGCGTTCCACGATCCATTGATCAAACTTAAGCTGACGGGGCGCTGAGAACTGCCAATGTCTGCCTGGGGATGCGGGATCGCAGTGACTTGTCCTCCATTCACTTCTACGCCTGCCAATATCGTTCCAACACCATTGGCCAATGTGAAATTGCCCAGGACCTGATTCCCAGCTTTCAAGGTCACATTCCCCGCCTCTTTCCCGTAGGCGCCTGACGCCCCGGCGGGTTGGTTGGATGGAATTGTCGGCGTGCTGACGATGTTATGTCCCGCCTCTAAAATCACATCACCGCCAGCGGCAGTCGAGATGCCCCCGAGATTCGGATTGACGCTGTAACCGAAAATTGAAAATTGATAACCGCCATTAGCGGTACCGGCGTTCACATCGCCGGTCAACGCGGAAGCCCGGATGCTTCCCCCGCCGGTGGTCCTGATGAATCCTGTCCCAACCAATATATTGTTCCCTGCAGAAAGCTGGACGTTTCCGTGCCCAGTGGAAATGGCTCCGTTCACCGCTTTTCCATTCCCTCCATTTAAATAAATATTTCCAACGCCGGACTGAATTGCACCCGCAGGGAAACTTACCCCCGCCTGCAAATTCACTGACCAATTGTTGGCATCCAGGATCTGCGATCCATTGTTAAAGATGATGTCGCCGCCCGCCTGCAGCGTCAGTTGCCCCACGCTGATCCCGGTGCTTTGACTTAAATTCCAAACCGTGTTGGCCGCGAGTGTAATATTTGCCGACGCCTGGAGATTGATCGCAGAAAAATTCTTGTTGGCAAAGGCCGTGTTGACATTGAGCGAAAGGGTTCCTGCCCCGCTGTCGTAAGGAACTGTCCCGGAGACCGGAACCGCCCCCCCGCCGGAAGCGCCGAGGACAATATTCACCGGATCCAGCAGAAACTTCCCCCCTGCCCATCCTGGCTGTGCCCCGGCATTCATGCTCGACTCCAGCGAATGAATATTGGCCGCGCTTACCTCCACGTCTCCCCCGTTGCCGCTTTCTTTTCCCCCCTGCGTTTCGATTTTGCTCCCCACGATATCCGAAAAATCCTTCCCCGCTTTCAACGTGACCAGGCCTCCATGGCTAATCCCCTTGCTGTCACCATTTGCCAAAATCTGGGAACCCGCATCCAAATGAATGGCCTCGGAAGCCAGGAGTTCGATGACCCCATTCACCGATTTCACGGAGTTGGCCTGGATTAATCCATTTTGATTCACCACCTGGGCTTGCAGCGCAATCGCTCCGGCATCTGCCACGATATTACCGCTGTTATCGATGGAACCGAATGGCAGTTGGACGGTGGCACTCAATCCACGCCCGTCCGCTCTCTCGCTGACCAGCACTTTTTTCCCTGCGTAAAGGCCTATGCTTCCGGCTGGAGCTTCCAGGTTTCCATGGTTTTCGACTTGTTGAGCGATCAGGTAAAGCGACTTGTTTTGTCCCACTTTCACCGTTCCATAATTCACAATACTTGCTAATGGTGGCATGCCGGTGAATTGCCACGCGGAACCCGAACCGTAGTCAGGCGTGAGGGGAGAAGTCGTGGCCACGAAATTGCCTCCTACCAGGATGGAAGAATTCGGCCCAAAATAGAAGCCATGGGCGTTGGCCAATATGACGGAGCCATTGGCTTGTAGACTGCCCCAAATTTGCGAAGGGTTCGCATCACTGATGTTGTTGAGGACTATCGAATGAACTCCCGGCTGAATGAATTTCGTGACCTCACCGGGTTGAATATTAAAACTGTTCCAATTTAGAAAGGCATTCTGGCCAACTGTTACGGTCAATTGAGAACCGCTGGTTTGTGAACTGGCAGTTCCTGCCACCGTTGTCATGCCCTGCGGGTTGGCCAACAGGCTTGGGGTGGTCCCGGCCAATACCGCGAGCGTGTATGAAATAAATCCCTGTTTCATGTGCGTCTCTTAAAATTGAATTCCCAGGCTGAAATATGCCCTGGCGTCCCCAACCTCGGTGTTCGGCGCTTTGTTCAAAGCCCAACCCAGCGAGAATCGCGCATCAAGTCGCTCGCCAACGGTGTAAAACACCCCCACCCCGGTTCCCCATTGTCGAATCGTCGGAATACCACCCTGCCGCAACTGGTAAGTTTCTCCGTAGTCCATGAAAGCCGAGCAACGCACAAAGGCAGGAACTTTTCCGCCTTCAATTGGGAATTCTCCCACCTGGATCGGTGGGGCTCTTAAATCGAACAGCGTCCGCCATCCACTGTCTCCATACGCTTCTCCTTCGCGATAGCCACGCACTCCTCCAGAGCCTCCTAACGCGAATTGTTCATTGCTGATTTGTGGTTCGTTTGACCATTGACCATTCGCACGAAACAACAGCGACCAGTCCTTGAATAGTTTTGATCCCTGGATATTCCCGCATTGATCGTGGTCGAGAACCCTCCCGCATTACTCGATCCCGCTACGTTCTGGAAATTTGTCTGGGCGGAAGAAAGATCGGGAATGGAAAAACTCTGGCTGAAACTAAAAGTGGTGCTTCCCCATTTGTCAGGACGCCCGCCCACCCAACCCACCGATACCGGCATGTAGTTGAGCGCCACCCGGCTTGATGTGCCCAGTCGAATTGTCTGATTCGTCACTTGCACCCGGTTTCCGAACGCGTCCAGCGCATACAAATCAAAATAAGTGAGGTTGGTGCTAAAGCTTCGGGCTTCGTAGGATTTATAATCGAATCCAAAAAGGAGCGAGGACCGTATCCCTGCAAATTCTCTTACAGGAATCGTAAGTTTGGTTCCCAGGTTCTCGTTGAACGTCAAATCTCTTTGCGCAAATTGGGAACTGATATCGGCCAGGGAAGTATTCGTGATCAGGGTCAACGGCCCCAGCCGGACCGGAGTATCCGAGGCTGATCGCGACGCATATATCGTCAATTCAGGATTTCCAGTCGGTGGCGGCAAATGAAATTTGTGGGTAATCTCGTCGTATCCGAAATCGACCGGAAGTCGATCGTAAGTCCCCCGCAGGCCCTGTCCGAATCCAAGCGGTATGCGGTAAAATCCGCTGTAACTCGCCACCAGCGGCTGATCCAGAAAATTTGGCGTATAAGAATCCGCCTTCATGTTTTGAGGCGAAAAGCTGTACTCGAGGCCGGCCTGGTGATTGAGCTGCCAAAGGTTGTTGTACTGAATGGCGGAATCCAGGCGCAGCAGCGGCGTGCCGGGAGTCGACTTGTCGTTGATCTCCAGGTGCCCATGTAGGGGAAGGCGATCCTTCACTTTCAGCGTCAGCGCGGTGGTTCCAGGGTCGGGGCCGGGACCCACCACAGGATATATTTGGCGGTCCTGATTCGCGTTTGCCTGGTCAAGCTCGGGTTGAAACCATTTTGTATTAAGAAGTATGTTGGTAGTTAAACTCGGCAGGGCTCGTCGAACATTATTGGTGCTGAAATATCGATTTCCCGTGACAACGATATCACTGAGTTTGCCTTCCACCACGGTGACCTGCACTACCCCGTTGGTCAGCTTTTGTTGCGGAAGCGTGACGCCGACAGTTGCGAAACCAAGATTCCGATAAAGCAGCTGCAGTTCGCCCAGGCCTTGTCGAATCCTGGCCAGATCAATGGCATGACCCGTGTAGTTGGTCAGCATATCTAGTTTATCCGGAGGCAGAATCGTATTCCCATTAACCTGGTAACGGGTCACATCGAACGTGGGTGCCGCAGGAGCGTTGGTCGTTGTCGGAGCGCTGGATTGAGCCGAAGCTAAAGGAGTTAACGCGGCAATAGCCAATATGGCTAAAGTGCCAATTTGCAGTTTCATTCGTTGTGGTGGTCCTCTCTACGGATAAGAAACTTTGCGGGCTCAGAACGAGCCCGCCGTGTAATGTTGACTATTAATCAGTTCGTATAACTCCGTAAAAACCACTCGTGTCTGAATTCGTATGGTTGAGAGTTTGTGTGCTTCCATCGCCCGCCACTGGCCCGCTCACCGTGGACCAGCCGGAAACCGTCCCCCCAAGTATGGTGGTGAAACCCAGTGAGTAATTGCCTCCCGGACTTGTTGTGAAACTCACGGAACTTACATCCCCGGAACGGCCTATCGTCAAAATATTGGAAGCCGGTGTTCCTGCGGTGAACGTTAGTTTTCCCGTCGACTCCAGCTTAAACGTGCCGATGAATTTGGATGCCGGCCTCGGGCTGACTGTGCTCGGTTCGATCTGCCAAAATCCAACAGTTCCTGGAACGGTTTGTTCAACCCTGAAGGCAACGTTGCCTCCCAATTGAGGAATCGCGCCCGAATTTACACCTCCGTTGGAAACGATATAATCATACGAGGCCAGTCGATAGGTGCCGCCCGGATCTATTGAGTAGGCCGAGTTGCCAGCCGTTGGGACGAGATAGGTCAGGGGCCTCGTGCCAATGGAGTTGATCACGCTGTAGAGGTTCCCTCGCCACGTTGGGAAACTCAGATTGTGTGGCACAGCGACCGGGTCGCCACTGCTTACCCAGGCTGAAGGGTTGGCTGCTGCATCACTGCTCGTCGCGATTACGATAAAACTTACCCCACTCAAATCGGCGCCAAAAGTTGACTTGGCTAGATTGACATCCCATCCCGTAACCGTGGTTGAAAAACCGTTGGCCTGGTTCAGAAACTGGGAAACATTTCCCAGGTTGAATTCGAGATCGTTCGCACCGCTTTGGCGAAGGATCAAAAGCGCATTGCCATCCGAGTAAGTCCAGGCATTGGCCCAGGATGCCGATAGCAAAACCAGCGCTGTCAGTGAAATTTGTAATATTTTTTTCATCTGGATCTTTGTTAAGTTTCAACTTCGATTCACTTATGGCAGGAAAATCGGGCCACCATCGGACGAACGATCCACTTGCAGCCCGCTCAAAGGGACAAAGTTTCCAACGAAAACCGAACTGGTGTTCTGGTAGCTGGCATTCGTTACTGCAGATAGCAGGGCATTAATCACCGCCAGTTGATTTGCACTGGGAGCTCCTGTCTGGCCAGGCTTCAGGTAGGCCCACCGTTCAAAACCCCAGATCGGGTAGCTGCCGTTTTCCACGTTCGCTACGGAATAGGGAACTCCTTCGTAGCTCAAAGTCGTGAACGTTCCTATATCCTGCGCTGCCACTGTTCCAATCGCATTGGGAATCACATTCAAAAGAGCCTTCACTCCGGCGCCGTTGGCCTGTCCCCCGCCCGTATCCGGAATTGCCTGACCGGAACTGTTCGTCGTCCACGATGAAATGGTTCCGCTAAAATAGATGTTCAAGTCTATCTCCGTGCGGACCGCAGCGGCAGTGTTTCGAGCCACCAGGTAAATTGGCGTCGAACCAGTTCCTCCGAAAAAACTTGCGGGCAGAAATCCACTGGCTCCTTCAAGGTAGGCGGCCTGTCTCTGCGTCAAATTCGTGACCCCCGCCAGGTTCGGGGACTTGGCGGGGTTTTTAATAAATGCAAATGGAACCACCAGCGTGCGCGTTTGCACAAATGGGGCCGGATCCACTGCCACAGCTTCAGGTGAAGTGCTGGATACCGCTACCGTGGGCGCGAGGGACACCCCGGTCGCTGTCACAACGCTGTTTTGGTTTGCCGCGTCCTGGAATCCACTAACCGCTCCAAGCAACGCATAATGAATAGTCACGGTGCCCAGTCCAGGTTGGCTGGCAATCGTGCCGGTATACGTGCGCACCGTCGTGTTGGTCGGTGAAATAAGAACAGAGGATCCTGTCAGGATGCTCGTCGTTCGGTCATACAACACCGTCTGGCTTGCGTTTCCGCCTACAAAAAATACTGTGGTGTCCGCATGAAGGTTGGAAGCAACGCCCAGGGCAAGCGCAAAACCAAAAACCCCGTTTTTAAATAAATTCAGCCTGTTGATTATTTTCATAGTTTTATGTTGATATGTTTAAACTATGCTACTGCCAGATTTGTTTTTCCTATCCATTCCTCGATGCTGTCGCTCTCCACTTCCACGTCCGCGAACAGCCATGACGAGAGGTACCGCTCACTCGAGGAAGGAACGATGACGACAATTTGTTTTCCCTCGTTTTCAGGACGCTTTGCCACCTCCAGTGCAGCCCAAATACTCGCCCCGCTGGAAATTCCCACCGGAATCCCGTCCAGCCGGTTGACTTCCCTGGAAATTGGCCCCGAATCTTCTTCGTTTACCTGGATGATTTCATCGATTACTCGCGGGTTCAGGTTCGAAGGAATGAAGCCTGCCCCAAGTCCCTGCAATTTATGGGGTCCCGGCTGCTTTCCCGAAATGACGGCTGACCTGGCCGGTTCCACGGCAATTGCCCGGAAACTCGGCTTTCGTTGTTTGATCACTTCTGCCACCCCGGTGATCGTTCCACCCGTTCCCACACCCGCTACGAGGAAATCCACCCCTCCATCGGTGTCCAGCCAGATTTCCTCCGCCGTCGTGCGGCGATGAATCTCAGGATTTGCAGGATTTGAAAACTGCTGAAGAATGACGCTGCCTGGGATTTGCCGATGAAGCTCTTCGGCGCGGGTTATCGCCCCTTTCATTCCTTTTGCCCCATCTGTCAGGATCAACTTCGCTCCCAGGACCTTTAAAAGTTTCCGGCGTTCGATGGTCATTGTCTCAGGCATCGTCAGGATGAGTCTCAGCCCGCGAGACGCGGCCACGAACGCCAGCGCTATCCCCGTGTTACCGCTTGTCGATTCGATCAGCACTGTGCTCTTGCCGATCGCTCCCGACTTCAGCGCGTCGTCGATCATCGCCACGCCGATGCGGTCTTTTACACTGGATAGAGGATTGAAAAATTCGAGTTTCAACAGGATATCTGCCACTGCCCCGTATTTTTTCGCGGTTCGTTGCAGCCGCACCAGGGGTGTCCTTCCTATCGTTTCGGTAATATCGTTATAAATACGGCTCATAATTATTATAATTTCCAATTAGATATTTTGAGCGTAAGAGATGAACTTGCTGTATTCCGTGAGGATCGATTTTAATCCCATCACCAGCGCATATTCTTTCAGATAGGACGGCGGCGCTTTCGGAGTTTCTAAAATGATCTCAAACGGTCTCGGTCTTACCTTTGGAGGCGCACTAAGGACTCCCTCATAGCAGTGATGGATCACTCCATCCGTGGCATGAAAGCCATCGATTTTTGAACGCCTGTCCCTCGGCAGAAATGCTTCCGCAGCTTGCAGGGCCGGCTCGATGAGGTGTTTCGTCAAGGTGGCGCCGCGAACAATCCCATAAAAGCCATCTGCCGTGTCGTCGGTATGCAGGGCAATGATCCCATCGAAAGAACGGGAAGTAAGATCCGCCTGCAACAACTGGACTTCCGGCTCGGAAGAGTTTTTCCAGAACTCCCGGTTCAAGTCCTTGCCGCTTCGCGAATGCCGCGTATCGTCTTCAAATCCTGTGGGATTGCAGACGGGATAAGCCGAAAGTGCGTAGCCGGTGGCCAGCTCCGGTTTTTGTTCCAGCATTTGCAGGAAATTCACGAGGGCATGCGACCCTTCCGGTTCATCCCCATGAATTCCAGCAAAAATTCCTATTCGGATCGGGGCATCTCCACCCCGGGGCCCTACGAATAAGTAACGGGGAAGTTCATGCAATTCTCCCTGGGAGCGGAAATGAATGGCTTGCTGACGAACGAAATTGACAGACTTGCGGGCCTGCTCATCCAGCGGCGCGAGCAATTCAGCAACAGAACGTTTCGGAAAGGAAGAAGTGGTCTTCGTGCTTGTGCCGGATGTTAAAACGGAGTTTTCCATAGATTGGGTTTACCTTCATCATTGGAACCTCCGGTAGTCCGGTCAGCTTCAGTTGAAAATTAGGATCTAAATATTTTGCTCTAGTTCATGCTAGCGTGAGTCTGTCGATGGTTTGTCCAGTCGCACTTTTTCGGTCGTCTCCACCTGCACCACACGCGACTCATGCACAGTGATTTGCACCACCCCAAAGCGAATGGAAGAAACTTGCTTCTGGACCAGTTCAATCCAACCAGGACTTACCTTCTCCACACTTTGTTTTGTCGCGATGTCACTCATAAATCTCGTAATGTCTACTAACTTGATCGAGATTTGCATGTTAAAAGACAGCTGTCAAAATATTTCTTAATTTATTTATGTCTACCCCCCGTTCTCCCTCTGCCTTGCCCAGCGGCTCCAATGAAAAAACCAATAGGTTAAAAATTTAACTTTTTCGTTGACGCGCTCTATCTTGAAAGGTTAAAAATTTGGCTGTTAGTTCTTATGCATCATTTTCTATGAACGAGTTGTCCTCTTTAAGTCGCAGGGAACGTCAAATCATGGAAGTTGTCTACGCCAGGGGGGAAGCCACCGCCACCGATGTCATTCATTCCCTTACCGATTCACCCTCGCGCGCCGCCGTCAGAACGTTCCTGCGGATCCTGGAGGACAAGGGACAATTAAAGCATCTAAAACGCGGTCGCGAATTCGTCTATCAACCGATCCGGCTGCGCGAGAAGGCGGGCAGATCAGCATTCCAACGCCTGTTGCAGACTTTTTTTGAGGGATCAATTGAAAAAGCAGTCGCATCCCATTTATCCGACCCAGGAGCGGATGTTTCACCAGAAGAGTTGGAGAAGTTGTCGGCCCTGATACGTCAAAGCAGGCAAAATCAAAAGTGATATGGCCCTGTTTGACTTCAATCCAACAGATCGATGGTCAATCCTGCTGTCGGTCATAGTGGAGTCGGGACTGAAGAACGTTGTGTTGTTGTTGATTGCTGCGGCGGCTGTTGCGTGCCTAAGGAAAAATTCGGCTGCTGTCCGTCACATGGTGTGGTTCGTGGCGATAGTGAGCCTTTCTTTTCTGCCGCTGCTTTCGTGGGTTTTGCCCGCGTGGCATATTCTTCCTGCCCGGAACCAGGTTGCCCCTGCCCTTCCGAGCGTGACCACATCGGACCCGGCGGAACTGCTACCGTCCTTCACGATGGCAAAAGTGGCCAGCAGGTTTCCAAGGGCACACGAGCCGGAGTCTAAACAAGTTTTACAGGTTCCACTGGTGGATTCCGCTGCGAAGAGTTCCATGGTGAAGGACCCACCCAAGGTCGAGGTTGCACCTCGAACTTCAATTCCGGTGGCGACTTACAAAGCAACTCAGAATGCAGCAGCGTCCAGTCTAAATCGGAATTCGTGGGTAACTATGGTTTGGCTGGCAGGAGTTTTCCTCGCTTTGCTTCCCCTGGGGCTGGGCATCATCAGTTTACGGATCTTATCAAATCATTCGAGGCGAGAGATCGCACCGGAATGGATGCGGCTTTTAAAAGCCCTGAAGGAAAGACTTCATCTGCATCGCACGATTATTCTGTTGAAAACACAGAAGCGGAGCATGCCGATGACATGGGGCATCTTTCATTCAAAGGTGTTGTTGCCCGACCATTCCTACAATTGGCCCGAAACACATCGTCGGGTCGTATTACTCCACGAATTGGCTCACGTGAAACGATGGGATTATGTAACAAACCTGGTTACGCGATTGGTGTGCGCCGTATACTGGTTTAATCCCTTGGTCTGGCTGGCAGCACGGCTCCTCGTTATCGAACGCGAACGGGCATGCGATGACATGGTCTTGCAGCAGGGAGTCGCGCCTGCGGATTACGCCCAGCAAATCATCGATGTGGTAGCAGCGTTTGAAAACCGGCGTTTCATGCCGTCCCATGGAATTCCAATGGCGCGCTCTTCACAAATCGAAGGCAGGCTGAAGGCCATACTGAGTCAACAACGAAATCGGACGCGGGTGACAAACAAAGCCGTTACGTGGATGCTCCTCATCTTTGTGACCATCTTGGCGCCTGTTTCGATGATGAAGGCAGCCGGGCCTGTAAGGACTACAGCCAGACACCCCCCCTTTGCGAAGCAGTCTGCCAGCGTGGTCCCGGTAGTAGTAGCGAACCAAACAACCGCTTCCAGCACTTTTGCAGGCAACAAAGATTTTAAGAACCCCCAGGAACTTTATGCTGAAATTCAAAGAATTCTTCCTGAGGGGTGGACAGCCAAACTTAGGGCGCATGATAGAAACGGA
>JAQGOY010000200.1 GCA_028293375.1 Verrucomicrobiales bacterium
GTGGCATCCGGCTTGAACGTAATCAGCGTGCCGGTATTTTTGGATTTTCCTATCACGGACAGTTTTTCCGTGGTCACACCGCGCTCGAACGCCATGTGGTAAACCAATCCATCGCGCGATACTTCCACTTTAAACCAATCGGACAACGCGTTCACGCATTTAGCGCCAACTCCGTGCAATCCGCCGGAGTATTTGTAAGCGCCCTGGCCGAATTTTCCGCCTGCATGCAAATTAGTGAGCACCAGCTCCACTGCCGGCATTTTGAACTTGGGATGCATGTCCACGGGGATGCCTCGGCCATCGTCCCTGATGGAACAGGACCCATCCATGTGAATAGTAACCTCTATTTTTTTGCAAAAGCCGGCCAGGTGCTCATCGATGGAATTGTCGAGCACCTCAAAAACGCAATGGTGCAATCCCCGCTCATCAGGGTCACCGATATACATGCCGGGCCTTTTGCGAACGGCTTCCAACCCTTCAAGTTTATCAATTTTTGATGAATCGTACTTGGCGTTACTGTCAATGAACGTAGCGTTTGGATCTTGTATGGACTCGGCGTCTTCAGACATAAGAACGTGAACTCTTAGCGCAGTTTTGTGCGCATTAAATAGTCCGCAAAATATAGCGAAAAAGAGCTGAAAACACAATGGTTATTTCGAGAATTCGACGGCCAAAAAACGGGTCATTGCCATGGCTCCCCGGAATGCCTCCATTATGCCACAAAACAGGCTTCAAAAATTAAGATTTAAAATCTCTCCTATGAAATATCATTGCCCCCGCAACCATAAAAAAAATGTTGTAAAGCATCAGGATTCCAAATGAATGCCAAACTGCGTCCCAGTTCGGCGTTTTGCTGAAAAAATGATGCCAGTAATTCAAATGATGCGACAAAAACCAACCCTGATAGTCCTTGAAGTAGGGAATTTGGTGAAGTATCCCGCTTACGATAATGAACGAGAGAGCAAGAATGGTGGCAGCCGCGGGCTTCATGTTGAAGCAGGAGAAAAAAAGCCCAAATAGCAATACCGTGACTGATTGGCCAGCCAGGGCCGCATTTGCAAACAGGTAATGCTGGAGCCCTTCAGAAGGGGGGTAAATCGCAAATATTTGATATTCCGGAAAAAACGCCACCAGGCCTCCCCAGCCAAAATGAATCCACCCAAAGAGAAGACCGAATCCCGCGAGTAAAAAAATCAAAACGACACAAAAAATAGAACCTGCGAGAAATTTAAGGAACAAAACGCGATGCCTTGAAATGGGTCGGGAAAAAACCATTCTCATAGTCCCGTCCTCGACTTCCTTGGCAACCATGTCCCCACCCACGAGAGTAATAAACAACGGCAAAAGCAATGCAGCCAGCGGGACGATCATTGCTGTCGCCACCGTTAATGCCGAAAGGTAAGAATGAAAATCCAAGCCTTGCCGCTGAACCAGCACAGCCATGTGGCGCGTAACCTTTGGGAATTTGAATAAAAAGCAAAAGATGTTTTGCGTCAGCAGCAATGCAATAAAACCGATATAGGTCCTTCTTTTTCCGAAAAGCTTCACTAATTCACCCTGCAGTTGCCGAAGAAAAAGAATCATAAATTCGGCTGCGTCAATCGAAGATAAAAATCTTCAAGAGTTTCTTCCTTTGGAGCCAACTCATGCAGGTCGAAACCTCCAGCGACCAGGAAACTGGCAAGGTCGGATGCTTTTGCGCTATCGCTTAGGGTTGCCATTCCTTTTTCATCCATTTGAGTGATTAAGCCCTGGGCCAGTAATGCAGTTCTTGTTTTTTCAAAATCATTTGTTCTGATTTTGAGTGTCTTGCCGGTTTGCCGGGCTTCGGAAGTTTTTCCTTCAAATACTTTCTTGCCTTTGCTGATCACGACTATCTGGGGGCAAATTTTTTCTACTTCCTGGAGCAGGTGGGAAGAGACAAGGATCGTCAGTTTTAGTTCCTGATGGAGGCGTAGAATCGTGTGGCGCATCTCTCGAATGCCCTCTGGGTCCAATCCATTTGTGGGTTCATCCAAAATAATAAATTCCGGAGAAGGAAGCAAAGCCTGAGCCAGCGCCAGGCGGGCTCTCATTCCGTGGGAATAGGTTCGAACCTTGTCCTGTTCCCGACCCTTCAACCCGACCCACTCGATCACTTCCATCAATCGCTTTTTCGGCACTATGGCAGTATAAGCAGTTAGAATTTCGAGATTCTTAAAGGCGCTTAGGTAATCGTAAAAGCAAGGGGCTTCAAAAAGCGCTCCGACTTTTCCTAATGCCCCGGCCCTTTGTTTTACCACGCTATGCTGATTGATCAGGACCTGGCCTGTAGTCGGCCAAATTTGCCCAAGAATCATTCCTATCAAGGTGCTTTTCCCTGCTCCGTTGTGACCTAATAAACCGACAATGGAGCCCTTCTCGATACTCAAATCGATGTTTTGGACCGCCCATCGATCTCCGAAACGTTTGCTGATATTTTGAACTGAAAGCACCGGGATTCACCAGTTTAATAAGGTTTAGGTAGGAGGAAAGAATATTCTTCCTTATGGACGTCATAAGCACATAAAGGGCAATCAAAACTTGATTTGCTGCCGCACAACTTTACTTTGCTCGAATGTCTGATGCCGTATTGACGCCCGAATTAAACAAAACAAACTCGACCGTTGCTCCAGCCTCTTCATTTGAGCTTTCTGATCGATTTGTAGACCGCCATATCGGTCCTGATCTTCACCAGGAAAAAGAAATGCTGAAGCAGATTGGCTTTGAACATTTAAACCAGTTTATCGATGCGGTGATTCCCCCGGCAATACGACTCAAAAAAGACCTCAATCTGCCCGAGCCCCTATCGGAATTCGAAGTACTCCGAAAACTAAAATCGATTGCCATCGGAAATAAAGTTTTTCGTTCTTACCTGGGAATGGGATACTACAATTGCATCGTCCCTCCTGTGATTCAAAGGAACATCCTGGAAAATCCCGGCTGGTACACCCAATACACCCCTTATCAGGCGGAGATTTCACAAGGCAGACTGGAGTCGCTACTTAATTTTCAAACGATGGTGATGGATTTGACGGGGATGCAGGTTGCCAACGCCTCGTTGCTCGATGAAGCCACCGCAGCCGCAGAGGCGATGCACCTCGCCGCCTCCATTAAGCCGGACGGGACTATTTTCTTCATCAGTGAATTATGCCATCCGCAGACGATCGAAGTAGTTCAAACACGAGCTGAACCGCTGGGAATAAAGATAATCGTCGGAAATCACGAGTCTTTCAAGATGAGTCCTGAGGTGTTTGGCGCCCTGGTGCAGTATCCTGCCACGGATGGATCCATCGTCGATTACAGTTCGTTTGCCGAGTCTGTTCACCAGGGGGGAGCGATGCTGGCGGTGGCCTGTGATTTATTGGCCCTGACGCTGCTAAAACCACCGGGTGAATTTGGCGCCGATATCGTCCTTGGGAGCGCGCAACGATTTGGTGTTCCTTTGGGCTATGGCGGGCCGCACGCTGCGTTCTTCGCAACTCGTGAAGCGTATAAGCGCCAAATGCCCGGTCGACTGATCGGGGTGTCCAAAGACTCGCATGGCAAACCGGCGATGCGACTATCCCTTCAGACCCGGGAGCAACATATTCGGCGTGACAAAGCAACCAGCAACATTTGCACGGCCCAGGCGCTCCTGGCCAATATGGCAGCCATGTATGCCGTTTACCACGGGCCTGGAGGGCTGAAAAAAATTGCTCAAAGAGTGGTCAACATGGCGCATGCACTTCGCGCTGCAATAGAGCAGGCTGGCTACCAGTTCCGTGAGGGAGATTTTTTCGATACGTTTACGATCACCCTGAACGATCGTTCCGCTCGCGCGATGGCAAAGAAAGCTGAACAAAAGGGGATCAATTTGAGAGTCCTCAATGACAAGGAAATATCCATTTCGCTGGACGAGGCAACCCTTCAGAGTGACCTGGAAGATATCGTTTCCATCTTTACCAGTGAAAAAACAAACTGGGATAAAGTATCAAAACATCATTCATTTCAGGTAAATTTCAAGCGCACTTCGCCATTCCTCGAGCACAAGGTATTTAATTCGTATCATTCGGAAACGGAGATGCTCCGCTATTTGAAACGACTCGAACTTCGGGACCTGTCGTTGACTAATTCCATGATCCCTCTGGGGTCATGCACCATGAAACTCAATGCCACTTCGGAAATGTTTCCTGTTTCCTGGGCGGAGTTTTCAGCGCTGCACCCTTTTGCTCCTCGTGACCAGGCCAAAGGTTATGCCACGATTTTTCAGGACCTGGAAAACTGGCTCTCCGAAATTACAGGCTTTCCTTCCATTTCGCTGCAGCCCAATTCCGGGTCTGCCGGGGAATACGCAGGACTCCTGGTTATTCATAAGTACCATCAATCACGAGGTGAAGGTCACAGGAATATATGCCTGATTCCGAATTCCGCCCACGGAACAAATCCGGCCAGCGCCGTCATGGCGGGCATGAAAGTCGTGCCTGTGATTTGCGATTCCAACGGAAGCATCGACCTCGCAGATTTAAAGAATAAAGCTGAAACTCATTCGAGAGAGCTTTCGGCTTTGATGGTGACGTATCCTTCCACTCACGGCGTTTTTGAAGAGACTATTCGGGAAATCTGCCAACTGGTGCATAGCCACGGCGGTCAGGTTTACATGGATGGCGCAAACATGAATGCCCAGGTCGGTATGTGCAGCCCCGGCAATATTGGCGCGGATGTTTGTCACTTAAATTTGCACAAGACCTTTTGCATCCCGCACGGCGGGGGCGGGCCCGGGATGGGACCCATCGGGGTAGCTTTACATCTTGCTCCTTTCCTGCCAAAACACTCCGTGGTGGATATGGGAGGAGAAACCAAACTCGGAGCGGTTTCAGCAGCCCCATGGGGCAGCGCCAGCATACTCTTGATTTCCTGGGTCTACATTGCAGCCATGGGGGGCAAAGGCCTGAAGAAAGCCACTGAAATTGCCATTCTTAATGCCAATTACATGGCCAAAAGACTCGAATCCTATTTCCCTTGTCTTTATCGCGGTAAATCAGGCCTGGTTGCTCATGAATGTATTCTTGATTTGAAGCAGTTTAAATCAGTAACTGTGGAAGACGTTGCGAAACGCTTGATGGATTATGGCTTCCATGCTCCTACCATATCCTGGCCCGTTCCTGGCACCATGATGGTCGAACCGACTGAGAGTGAAAGCAAAGAGGAATTGGATCGATTTTGTGACGCAATGATCGCCATCCATGCTGAGATTAAAGCAATTGAAGAAGGCAGCATCGATGCGAAGAATAATCCATTGAAAAATGCCCCTCACACTGCATCCGCTGTCACTGCAACCGAATGGAATAAACCGTATACTCGCGAGCAGGCTGCCTTCCCTGCCCCATGGTTAAGCGAATTCAAGTTCTGGCCTCATGTAGGAAGAATAGATAATGTCTACGGTGATCGTAATTTGGTTTGTTCCTGCGTGGGAATGGAGTCCTACAGTTAATCAATACCAAACACTTTACGAAAGCTCCCGAAGGGCGGCTATAACCGCCGCATTGTGGGCTTTCATTCGCACTTCAAGGCTGAAATCAGACGGAGTTTCGAGCGTGTAGGATTGCCTCGTTTTGTTCACGATCAGAAAAACTGCCTCCGCCCACAGCTCGCGCTCGTCCGGAGCTACTTTCGGCCTGATCAATCCACTGGCAGCCTCCCAGTCGTCAATTTGTTCAGAGAAATCGATGGGGCAAATGGATTCCACGGCGCGCAGCATGGAAGAAGCAAGCGACTTACGGTTGTCCGGATTTAGTTCGTAGAGATAGAAACCTTTGGCTTCCCAGTCCTCGTGAAGGCACAGGGCCAAATCAAATAGTGGTTGTTTCTTAAGCCACTCCGTATGGGTCCGAACCTCCAGGCTTTTCAGGTGCCGATAATCTCGATTTTGATCGAGTTTATTGCTGTTCTCCCTGGTATTTAACGGAAATCCACTTGGATTCAGGAACGGGCATAGAAACAAATCCATTCCAGCCGGCCATTGATCCTGCTCCAGAAGTGATAAAATGGCGAGTGGGCCGGCGGGCTCATCGCCATGAATTCCACTGGAAATGTAAACGGCATTCTTCGGGTCTTGTGATCGACGGGTGTATGCCTGAAGGCTGAACCCCGGTTCCAACTGAAACGACTCTGAATGCCAATTTTTGGCTTTGGCAACCGCATCGATTTGCACCATCACCGTTGGAGCATCGATCGGCTCTCCAAAATAACCGCCGTTGTTATTGCCCAATGGCTTCACGCTCAGACCGCCACTACCTGGCGAGGTCTAAAGGAAATAGGCTGTGAGACTGGTTCTTCCTGGTCAGCAAAATCGTGGCTGTCCCAATTAGGATCCAGGCCTAAATCTTTCAACATTTGCAGGTCTTTTTCCACAGGCTGGTTCAGGGTTGTCAAATAATTCCCGACCATGAGCGCGCTCGCGCCCGCAGTGAATACCATGCTTTGCATATCCCTTAGATTGATCGTCCTGCCACCTGCAATCATGATCTCCTGCCTTGGCAA
This sequence comes from Verrucomicrobiales bacterium, assembly GCA_028293375.1. Classification (GTDB taxonomy): domain Bacteria; phylum Verrucomicrobiota; class Verrucomicrobiia; order Limisphaerales; family JAQGOY01; genus JAQGOY01. The sequence goes on from JAQGOY010000200.1 coordinate 6,541, forward strand.
TATGAACCGAAAACAGGCGATGGTTTTTAGAACTTCCATCGGAGGAAGTGGCGGAACATTTTCAAAAGGAGTCCCTTTGATAGGATTCAATATATTGATTGGAACAACATTGGCGCCAATTTCTTTCAAGGTATAAGCCAGATCGCAACGGTCTTCCCTGGTTTCGCCCATGCCAATAATGCCACCTGAACAAATCTTAATACCGGCCTTCTTGAGGTAACCTATGGTCTCCAGACGATCATCAAAGGTATGAGTGGAACAAGTCTTGGGAAAAAAGGCCCTTGAGCTTTCCAAGTTATGTCCATAGCACTCCAGGCCTGCTTCCTTCAGTCGGTCCGCCACTTTCTGGCTTTTGATGATTCCAAGCGAAGCGTCTGGACGAGTTTTGCCCGTGCTGGCCAGTTCACTTATGCGGTCACATACTTCGTCCAACATTGGACCTTCTTTCAAGCCTTTCCACGCGGCGACCAGTCCCACCGCCGTGACTTGATGCAAATTGGCCTCATTTGCCGCTTCCAGGACAGGTTCAGGATCGACAAATCCATAACGTGGAGATCCTGTCTGGTAGGCTGAACTTTGGGCACAAAAACTGCAATTTTCAGAACATGCTCCTGCCTTCGCGTTTACAATCGAACAGAGATGAATCTTATTTCCTTTGTAATGCTCACGGATGCGGTTAGCCCACGACATTAGGTCAAAAATGTCCGCCGTAGATTCGAGGCTAAACAACCACGACGCCTCTTCACGCGATACCTGGCCTCCGGCAAGAACACGTTTGCCAAGGAAGCTTAATTGTTCATGTGTGCTCACGTCAATCATCAGGCCTGTCATGGTTGACACAATATCAATTTTGACCTGGGGTGCAAGACACAATCGATTCTTGTTCAGGAATGGGTGGGTGGCGTTTCAGCCGCGGGCTTGGCATGAATTTCCGGTTTGTGCTCCACTTTTTGGGTGCTATAGATCATGCCCTGGGTGAAAAAAACAACTCCGACCAGGCCCAAAAATAGGCTGAAAAACCAAAATTTCTTTTTGTGTGTCAGGACCGATATTGCCCCTATGGCGATGGCCACTTGCAACATCGTTACCCCCCTCGCGAAAATCACATGGCTTTCCAAATGATGGTGGGCATCTTCTTCCTTCTCTCTGGCAAGTGCCTGGATCTCCTCTTTATCCCGGGCATATTCCTTTAATTTAGCCAGGTCTTTATCCTGTCTGGCCTTGCCGAGGCCCTCTAAAAGCTCGATTTTGGTCACGAGCAGGTTTTCTTTAATGCTCTTAGCCTGGAAATAACTCCAGTGATTTCCTGCTTTGATCTGATCTGCCATAGCTTCATTGGCGTGGTGCCCCGCAAGCAGGGAGGTGACTGCTGCAAATGCTGCCAGCAAGGCAGAACTGAGCGCCACCCACATTATCCACGCTTTCCCACTGGAATGCGCATGGCTATGCATTTCTTCGTGCAGATGTTCGGTCGGTACTTCAGGTTCTTCCATAATTCGGCGCGATACTAATTAAACGCCGGACAAAGGGTAGCAGAATTTTATGAAATCGAGGATGGCGGAGTGCTTAACTGCGTTGAAGAACTTCTTTTATCTTCGTCGACAATATTTCAGGGCTGAACGGCTTGGGCAGGAAAGCCCGATCCGACTGAAGCAAATCAGGATTCCCGTAAAGGTCTTCAGTGTAGCCCGACATGTATAAGACTTTGGTTCCAGGCCGTTGCAGGAGCAGAGTATCCGCCAATTGCTTCCCTCCCATTTTCGGCATAACCATGTCCGTGATCAGTAAATCAATATGTGTGTCAGGCATTCGCTCTACCAATTTCAAAGCCTCCACGCCGTTCTCGGCTTCGATCACTCTGTAACCTGAATTCTTTAATATTCGAAAAACCAGGCTTCGGACTTGAGGCTGATCTTCCACCAGGAGCACCGTTCCCTCTCCATGAACAGGAGCGGGGTTTTCTACCACGCTCTGAGCTATGATTTGCGACAATAGCCTGGGCAAATAAATCTTAAACCTGGTCCCCTCGCCTAATTTACTTAATAGAGCAATGTAGCCATTGTTCTGCTTGACGATCCCATATACCGTTGCCAAGCCCAATCCGGTTCCTTTCCCTTGTTCTTTGGTGGTGAAAAAAGGCTCGAAAATTCGCTGCTGAACCTCCTCGCTCATCCCCTGCCCCGTATCCACCACGGAGAGGACGATGTACTCCCCGGGAGGCACTGGAAAATAATTTGAAGGAGACACGTCCCTGATTTCCTCGAAAGAGGCCTCCAGCACCAGCTTTCCGCCATCGGGCATCGCGTCATTGGCGTTGACCGCAAGGTTTATCAACACTTGCTCCAGCTGCGTGGGATCAATCCGGACAACTCCAAGATTTTCCTCAATTTTGACGACGACCTCAATATTCTCTTTGATTAAACGTCCAATTAGTTTTTCCAGGTCTCGCAGAAGCGCGCTTGGATCGATCAATTGTGGATTCACTGCCTGCTTGCGTGCAAACCCAAGCAATTGACGCGTCAGGTTGGACGCTCGATCTGTCGATTTTAATACCATGTCGAGGTCATTCCGGGCCGGGTGCCCCGGCGGAATCGCATCCTGAGCCATTCGCGCAAAACTCCCAATCGCAGTCAACAGGTTATTAAAATCATGGGCCACCCCTCCCGCCAATCTCCCCACACTTTCCATTTTCTGGGCGTGAAGGAACTGGGCCTCCAGTTGTTTTCGACTGGTAATATCTTCAGCAATCCCGGCCACGCGGGTTACTTTACCGGTGTCATCCATGACAGGAAATGCACGGTCTCTGATCCACCTTACTTCTCCATCGGTGCGAATAATTCGGAATTCCTCATCGTAATCGCCGTTGGCCTGCCTTGCCACCGCCTGTGCCATTCGTTCTCGATCGTCGGTATGAACACATTCCAGCCATGAATCCGGATCCATGTAGAGCGATGAGCAAGTCTTTCCCCAGATTTTCTGATAGGCTGGGCTGATGTAAATGACTTTTGCTGTGTCCACTTTTTTCAACCAGAAAACTTCCTGAATGTTTTCAGCCAACTGGCGAAATCTTTGCTCCGATTCAAACAGATCCAACTCTGTTTTTTTTCTATCGGTGATATCTCTGACGAAAGCAGTAAACAAATTGGGGCGTGTGTTATGAAGCTCAATGATCGACAACTCGATGGGGAACAGGACCCCGTTTTTTTTCTGGGCGGTAAGTTCAATCCGCTTTCCCAACAACGTTTCCTTGTGCGTAGTCAGGTATCGATGAAAGCCCTGATGATTAGTGGTTCTGGATTTAAGCGGGATTATGGTTTCTTCCAGAAGTTGACCGATCACTTCGCTTCGGACACAGCCAAACATACGTTCAGCGGCCGGATTAAAATCTATAATTTGGCCACAATCATCAACGGTAATAATGCCGTCCAGCGAGCTATTGAAGATGGCGCTTTTGTATGCTTCGCTTCTCCTCAAATTCTCTTCTGCTTCTTTTTTGTCGAGTCCAAGGGCGATTTCATTGGAAACTGCCGTCAACGCCTGCGGCAAGGTGGACCCAATCGGCGAAAGACCAAAAACGGCAATCACACCCATCAACCTGCGGTCTACCACCAGAGGAAAGCCGGCGAATGAAACTACTCCCTCCTGGATGGCGTTATTTTGATTGCCAATATAGGGATCGTTTGGCAGGTCGTTGCTGATGTAACCCTCACGGGTCAGCGCGATCCTGCCCACTGCATACTGGCCCATCTCGATGCGGGCAAAGTTTTGCAATTGCCCGATGAAAGGGCCGGATGATGCCTTGAGATCGAGGCAATCACTGTCCCGGTTATAGACCCAAATCCTCGCCAGGGCCAGCGGCAGGTGACGGACAAGGGCCTCAGTGCATTCCTGGAGGGTAAAACTCAAGTCGTTTTTGCGAGTTAGTGCCTGGCCTGTGTCTGCCAGGACAGCGGCGTGCGCCACCCGTTCCTTCAACGCTTCCAGTGCGAATTCCTTTTCCGCCTTGAGTTGCTTTTCCTCCAAGACCCGAATAATGACGACTGGCAAATGGGCGATTCGATCCTTGGTCACATAGGCTGAAATCCCCCGCTGGACACATTCCACTGCCGTATCATCCCTGAGATGTCCGGTTAATAAAATAAAAGGGACATCAAGTTTCTGCGCCCGGGCTTCCTCGAAACAATCCATTCCTGTGAAACCTAAAACATTATAATCTGCAATGATCACGTCAAAGCGATCTTTCCGCAAAGCTTCCTGGAATGCTTCAAAAGAAAATACGTGCTGGTAAGTGAATTCAAGGTGGGATTTTTTTAACTCACGGAGCGTGACTTCAAGGTCAATTAGCTCGTCCTCCACGAAAAGAATGCGAATTCCTTGTGCGCTGTCTGTGGGCCTTTTCTCGGCTCTGTTCATTTCCATAACCCAGGAACAAGAGGTCCCAAATAAATTAGCAGGCGATTCCATTATTAGCTAGAGAAATGATCTCATGCCGGGGAATCACATACTTCTTTAGCAATCCGCTCGACAATCCGCGAGGCAGAAGGAAGCCGCGAAGCTAACCGGCCCGTTTCTTCCATCGCAACTCGTAGAACATTCGAACTGTTGAAGGCAAGGAGTTGTTTATACAGTTTAATGAACTCTGAACTGATCGAGGTCTCTTCCAGTAAACTGATGGGCATCAATTCGATGCCGGTGACCAGTTGGCACATTATTATTGCCGATAAGTTATGAGACGCCGGCTTTGCCAATCCAAGGAAGCATTCAAGCGCACTTTCGCATTGCTGATTGAAGAGTAACGCCATCCCTCGCTGCTCCTGGATTTGTGCATTTGCTGGACAATATTTAACGGCCTCTGATGTCCAATCCAGTGCAAATTCCAGGAACGAAGGTTGACTTAATGCAACCTCTCCACCCAAAACCCAAATTTCCGGATCGGTCGGCAAGTCCAGTGTCAGCGAGTGGAGAATTTCCAATGCTTTGACCGGATTGTTCTTTCGGTAATAAATTTTAGCAAGGTC
>JAQGOY010000226.1 GCA_028293375.1 Verrucomicrobiales bacterium
ATCCCAATTCCACGGCGGTATTACAATCACCCGTGGCAACCCAAACGATATCTTTCCTCGGCAGTTCTGGGAACGGGGCCGTGACCATTGCCTACACTGTTCACCATGCGGATAACAGCACCGAATCAGGAACCTTCGTGGTTCCGGATTGGTTTGGGGGCGCCAACCAGGCGCTGACGGTGAATGGCCGTGTGGACGTTAATTCGCGCACTTTTTCAGCGGTCGGTTCCAATGACCCGCGTCTCTATTCAATCGATGTAAATTTGAGCAATGCGACTTCCCCAGTTACTTCGATTGACCTGTCGCGAAACGCCGGCAATGGCCATGCTGCGATTTTTGCCATAAGCACTTTGATAGCGCCGAACGACAACTATGCTCCTGCAACAATTACGGGATATAACAAGGATATGATCGTTGAAGCGGATGCGGCCCACCCACTTACTACCGGTCTCAACGCGACAACAGCAACGATGGATCGCGGGACTGGAAACACCAATACCACCTGGTTTGAGCAAGGATACTATGCGCCCCTACCTTCCGCGGGCTTACCCGCCCCGGGTTCACTTGTCGTTGCGCTGAACGCCGCGGACCACACATTCAAAATGCCGGACAGTTACACCGCCCCGAATGCCATTCTCATTGATTCCACTAATAGCGGAACATTTACTTTAACGACACCGACAGCCTATACAGCAATTTCATTTCTGGGGGCGGCAGGAGGGGGAGCGACCACGATTGGCTATACTCTTCATTACACGGATTCCACAACGCAGACAGGCACTTTCGTGACACCTGATTGGTTTAGTGGGCCGGTGGTGGCGATCAATGCCAATGGTCGGGTGGATGTTTCCAACGGCGTTTTCTCAGCGGTAAACGCCACGCCTAACAACCCACGGCTGTATCCAATCGACCTTGCTGTGAATCAACCGTCAACTCCGATTGCCAGCATTGATTTTGTCCAATCAACTGGAAACGGGCACGTGGCTTTAATGGCAGTAAGTGCCACAGCAGGAGCGGTGAAACCGATTTTTGATACTCAGCCAGCGGCGACCAAAGTCACTGCAGGTTCGACGGTGCAACTCACCACCAGTGTTTCCGGCACGGCACCCCTTAGCTACCAATGGCAGCGGGGGACGAATGGTGTTTATGTGAATGTTTCCGAGGGTGGGAAATTTACGGGAGCGACTGCGGGGTCCTTGACGATAAATCCGGCAGCGACCGAAGATTCTGCCGATTATATTCTTGTGGCTCAAAATGTTGGAGGTTCAACAACGAGCCAGGTGGCCAGAGTGAGCGTTTTATCTTCGACCCCCAACATCCTTTCACCTTCGGATACCATCTCGCTAGTTGGAGGAAGCGCGCCATCGGGCGAAAACGCTTCTTTCGCGATTGATGGGACGACCTCCAAATACTTGAACTTTGGCAATGGCGGGAACAATGCCGCTCCTTTTGTAGGACCGGTGGGATTGCTCGTCACGCCGGCTTCGGGAAGCACGGTGGTTACGGGATTACGAATTTTCACCGCAAATGATGGATCGGAGCGGGATCCAATCGACTATAAACTGGAAGGATCCACTGACGGAGGAACGACATTCTCAGTAATTTCCGCAGGAACGTTATCCCCGTCCACTGCGCGGAACGCAGGGGGGCTAACCATCAACCCACTTACGCAGGTTAATCAAGAAATCTTATTCTCTAATAACTCAGCTTACACCACGTATCAAGCAACCTTTACTCACGTGAGATCGGACGCAAGCGCCAACAGCCTGCAGATTGGAGAAATTCAATTGCTCGGTGTTCCCGGTACAGCAACAGGAGCTACGCTCACATTCAGTCGAGAAACAGCAAACGGTCCGCTAACGATCACCTCCAGCGCCCCCGGCACCCTGCAGTCCACGACTGAACTGAAGAATTCCGGAACGGTTTGGGATACCGTGGGACCGATTAACGGCTCGGTGACAGTTTCTACCACGGCTGTTCAAACGTTCTACCGAGTGGTCCCTTAAGAATCTAAAACGCACACGACACAAAGGCCGGACATTTCGTCCGGCCTTTTCTTTTGCTTACAATTCAAAAGAAGTTGGAAGGTCACTATTCAATGCCAATACATTATTTGTTGTTCAAGGCGGCAGTATCTCCAGCGGGCCTTCCGAAAGAGGCTTTCACGCCTGTCAAAGAATCTCCAAGATCCGCCTTTGCCCTCTCTATTTCCTTTTGCAATCGTTCGACAATTTCGGGGTGTTGGCTGGCGAGGTTTACTCGTTCTTCGGGGTCGGATTTCAGATTGTAAAGAGTGATGCCCAGACTCTCAACCCGGTAGCCATGCCTGCTGGCAATACCACGAATTCCGGATGCTTCGATGGATTGAGGTTTCATATTCTCCCAATTTGAGGGCTTTCCACCTTTGCCTGGCTCGGCAGCTACAGTCAGATATTCGTGAGGAACATGAAGTTTCCAATCGCCAAGCCTGACCGCATGAAGTTCCTCACCCGAGTAAAACCAAAAGGATTCACGCCCTTTCGCATTTTTCTCGCCCAGCAATAAAGGGGAAAGATCGATACCATCTATCCTGGTTTTTGGAAGACTGGCTCCCATTAACTTCGCGAACCACACATAGAGATCCATGGTTGTGAGGAGTTCGTCTGTCACCCGGCCGGCGGGCACTTTTTTTGGCCACCGCAAAAGAAATGGGACTTGAACACCGCCTCCGAACGTAGTGAGTTTGCCTTCTCGCAACGAGCCCGCAGAACCAGCGTGGTCGCCGTAAGAAAGAAATGGCCCGTTATCGGAACAGAAAATCACCAAGGTGCGCTCATCCAATCCATTTTTTCGCAGGGTTGCCAAAATCTCTCCCACAGACCAATCAATCTCCTGCACGACATCACCATATAATCCACGCGCGCTCTTTCCCTTGAACTTCTCCGAAGCGAAAATCGGCACATGAGGCATGATGTGCGGCACATAAAGGAAAAAAGGCTTATCTTTGTTGCGCTCGATAAAACTCACCGCGTGTTCGGTGATTCGCTGGGTGAATTTCGACTGGTCAGGATCAAGCTCGGAAACGGTTTCATTCACGTACAACGGTAAAGAAGGGAGGCCCCGAGTGACGGGATGCAGGGGTCCGTTGTCGTTGGAATAAGGAATTCCGAACCATTCATCAAATCCTCGTCTCGTGGGCAGGAATGGTTTTTGATGCCCGAGGTGCCATTTGCCATAGATGGCAGTGGCATATCCCTGTTCCTTAAATAATTCGCTTAAGAGTTTCTCGCTTTGATTGAGCCCTGTGGTGCTGGTATGATTGAGGGCTCCGCTCATTCCCACTCGATTTGCATAGCATCCCGTAAACAGCGATGCCCGTGAGGCGGTGCAAACAGCCTGAGCCACATAAAAACTGGTGAATTGCGACCCGTCACGAGCCAGGCCATCGATGTTAGGGGTTTTGATGTCCTTTGCTCCATAGCAACCGAGGTCCCCATAACCGAGGTCATCGGCGATAATAAAAACCACATTAGGCTTTGAAGTGTCAGCGCCCATTGAAACAGAAAGACCACTGAGCAGAAAGCCAATCGTAATTAGCAAATGTTTCATATTCATTTTCCAATCCGCATTTCGAATTATTGGTGGTTTCAAAGGTTGTCTTTAACGCAACGAAAACCAAGATGATTGCTGCCGGTCGAGGGCTCGCCTTTGCCGCGAGAACCTACCATGTAACGGGTGCAATATTTATCGGTGCAAAGATACGACCCTCCCCGCTGCACACGCTTTGAAATTCCCGGTTCTGCAGGATCAAAACTATCCTTTGGACCCAGAGGATTCTTTGTGACCTTTCCCCTTTCGACCAGGGAGGCATAGTAATCTGGTCGATACCAGTCCGCGCACCACTCCCAGACGTTTCCCGACATATCGTAGAGTCCATATCCGTTTGGAGGAAATTTGGCCACTGGTGCAATTCCCACGAAGCCGTCTTCCCCAGTATCCGACATTGGGAAAATACCCTGATAAATATTAGCCATCCACTTTCCGTCGGGTTTTAATTCAGTGCCCCAGGAATAGGGTTGGCCTGACAATCCGCCCCGTGCGGCAAATTCCCATTCGGCCTCGGTAGGCAACCGTTTGCCTGCCCAGTTTGCATAGGCCTCTGCATCCTCGTAAGCCACATGCACGACCGGGTGCGCATCACGGCCTTTCAAGTCGCTATTCAAACTGGAAGGATGTCGCCAGTTTGCGCCTTTTACATATTCCCACCATTGCAGGTGGTTGTTCAGTGGAACCGGCTCGGAGGTGGGCTTGAAAACTACAGAGCCTGGGACGAGGGCTTCCGGAGGCGCGGTTGGAAAGTCTTCCTGCTTCGGTTTTCGTTCCGCGACAGTGATATACCCGGTTGCTTTTACAAATCGCTCAAATTCCTCATTCGTCACCTCGGTGGCGTCCATCCAAAAGCCATGCAAAGCCACTCGATGAATGGGCCGCGCGTCCGGCATGGGATCGAAACCGCCGCAAATCATATCGGTAGGATCTGTCGTGCCCATGGAAAATTCCCCTCCCGGGATCCAAACCATGCCAGGAGGGTGCGTATTTGGAACAGGGTTATTGTTGGGAACGGTGGGTAGATGATTACTCGATTCAACAGTAACGTTTTTGGATTTCCAGTTGAGTGCAAGGAATGCAACTGTCCCCATTGCCAAAGCGATGCCAATGACGAACCGATAACGATTCGAATGGTTTTTTTGGATTTTAGAACGAGTTCCAGCCATGGTCAAAGACACAACTCCTTATTGCACAAGGACACCGTTCTGACCGAAGTCAAAAACTTTAGACTCTGCGATGGGATCCTTCATTTCCCTCATGAGGACACGTAATTTTTCGTTAAGTGTGGCGACCGTGGCGGCTTGTGTGGGATCTGCGGCGAGATTATGCATTTCCCATGGATCCGTCTTCACATTAAAAAGCTGAATCTGATGCTCGGCGGGCGTCCGAATTAACTTCCATTCTTCAGTCCGCACGGATCTTTGCCTGTCGAGGAAGGCAAAGTAGAGAGCATCGTTCAAAATTTTTCTTTCGCCCTTTACCAATGGGACGATGCTGGGAAACTGTACGGTTGAAGGGACTGAAATGCCGGCCATATCGCAAGTGGTGGCAAAGAGACTTTGCATATAAAAGGAGGCATCTTCCCGTTTGCCGATGGGAATTCCTGGCCCGGCCAAAATGAAAGGCATGCGTAAGGAATGGTCATATAAGTTTTGCTTGCCCATAAGACCATGCTGCCCAACGGCCAAACCCTGATCAGAAGTAAAAATGATCACGGTATTCGATCCCTCACCTGTGGCCTCCAATGCTGCCAGAACGCGGCCGATTTCCTGATCCAGGTGAGTGATCATGGCATAATACTCCTGGAGGTGAACCCGGATTATCTCGGGAGTTCGAGGGTAGGGCGCGAGGATTTCATCCCTGCCATCGAATCCGGTTTCTATTTTAAAGGGGTGATGGGGTAAAAAGTTGGGCGGCATCTTCACTTTTTCGGGAGGATACATATCCAGAAATTGTTTGGGGGATTGCCGGGGATCGTGCGGGGCATTAAACGCGACATACATGAAGAAGGGTCGGTCGGTTTTGCGGTCACGTTTCTGCAGATAGTCCACTGCGGAATTAGCGATTAAAACACTGGTGTGAATTGGCTGGCCATTGGTCATGATCCAATGCCCCTCCCATTTTGGATCGTATGGAGTCCACGAGTTTCCTGGAGCAGGACGATAATAAGCCGGGCCCCCATTGGTTGTGGATTGACGAAAACCTCCAGTAAGCGGTCCAAATGATTTGAAGCTGCGGCGCAAGGCCTCATCCGGAAGGTGCCATTTTCCAACCATGAACGTGTCGTAACCTGCGCGACCTAAAGTTTCTCCCCAAAGGGCTGCGCCAGGGGCTATGCCTTGTTGATTTTTACCGCAGCTTTCCCAGAGAGTCCTGCCGGTATTCAGCATGGTGCGGCTTGGGATACAGACGGCGCCACTCCAGCCACCCTGATTAAAACAATGGGTGAACAATGTTCCTCTTTTGGCCAATCGATCCAGGTTTGGTGTTTGAACATCCAGTTCGCCGAGGCATCCCAGAGCGCGAAAGGTTTGATCGTCGGAAAGTAGAAGTAGAAAATTGGGACGATCCTGACCTTCAGCAGCAAAACGGTTTGCACCGTCTAACCGTAGCGATCCCAAAAGCAACACTAACACTAGAGCAAAAGGACCGATCTGATTCGAGCGCATGAGCGACATTTGAATTTTCAGCTGGAAAAACCGGGTTCACAGGCACTGTAAATAACGGCTCGAAAAAAACGAGCGAGAACTTTTGACCATTGGCAAATTTCAGGTTCCGCCGAAATGATGAACTAAATCTGCTCGAAGTATCGCATTCGTTCCCAGTCAGTAACCGTGCCCGCGAACGCGCGGCACTCGGAGCGGGCGCCATGCACGTAGAATTCGACTACTTCTTTTCCAAACGATTGCTCGGCCATTTTGCTGGTTTCCAACAGGCTGGCGGCCTGGTCCAGTGATTTGGGGAGAGCAGCCAGACGATCATCCACATAGGCGTTGCCAACGTAAACTTCCCCGCAATCAAGCTTTTCGCGAATCCCGGCCATTCCAGCGGCGAGCATTCCCGCGAAAGCGAGATACGGATTTGCATCGGCACCCGGCATGCGATTTTCGATTCGGAAGGAATGCCCCTCCCCCACCACCCGGTAACCGACCGTTCGGTTATCGTAGGCCCAGGCCATTTTCGTGGGCGCCCAACTGGCGGCCTGGTAGCGCTTGTAGGAATTGATCGTCGGCGCGAAAAAGAGAGATACTTCCGGAGAATACTTCAATAATCCGCCGAGGAACTGCCGAAAGACTGGAGAGCCGCTGCGGTTTTTTTCATCCCAAAAAAGATTACTCCCATCTTTCCAAAGACTAATATGAATATGGCAACTGCTGCCCGCTTCCTGTTCTGCAAATTTTGCCATGAAAGTAATCGACTTCCCAAAACCCTGGGCAATTTCACGTGTGCCCTGCTTGAAAATCACATGGCCATCCGCGATGGATAAAGGGTCTCCATATACGAAATTAATTTCATGCTGTCCTTTACCCCACTCCCCCTTTGAAGACTCGATGGGAATACCGGCCAAAGGCATTTGGTTTCGTATCGCCCTCATTAATGGTTCGTCACGTCCCGGCTGAGAGACATGATAATCAATTCGATAATCGCTGGAGGGGACCATCTGGGTATATTTCGTCGCGTAATTGGATGGATAATCTCCGTTAAACAGAAAGAATTCGAGTTCGCTTGCAATTTTGCAGTTTAAGCCTTTCGTTTCCAGCCGGGCCAGTTGCTCCATCAGCAATGATCGAGGCGCTTCACGGACCGTTTTTCCATTACTGTGATGAAGGTCGCACAATACCAGCGCGGTTTTTTCCTGCCATGGAATGAGACGAAGGCTTGATTTATCAGGAACCATGGAAAAATCGCCGTAACCTTGTTCCCAACTCGTCAATTTAAATCCCGGGATTGGATTCATCTCCATGTCGACCGTCAACAGGTAATTACAGCCGTGGGTTCCATGTTCCAAAAGATCCCGGAGAAAATAATCCGCGACAACACGCTTCCCCATCAATCGCCCAAAGATATCGGGAAAACAAACCACGATGGTGTCAATTTCTCCGGATTGAATTTTTGTTGTGAGTTGGCTTAATTCCATAATAACAATTACAGTCCAAAGTAGATGTTCTTGAGCTCGGTATATCCTTCCAAAGCGTGCAATCCGAGATCTCTCCCGATACCGCTTTGTTTAAAGCCTCCAAACGGAGCTTCCACGTGGACGCTTGAATGAGAATTCACACTCACCACACCGCTTTCCACCTTTCTACTCACTCGAAAGGCCCTCTTGATATCATTGGTCCAGATCGAAGCACTCAAACCATAAGGTGAGTCGTTGACTTCCTTCAGCATGAGATCCTCGTCTTTAAAGGTGCGTATGCAAACGACGGGGCCAAAGATTTCCTCCTTCCAAACCCGGGCATTAAGATCGGGCTGAAAAATAACGGTGGGCTCGACAAAAAAACCTTTTCGGTCCGCGCTTTTTCCTCCCAGGAGCAAGTGGTCAGCAGACTCGCTCTGGATGTAACTCAATACTTCGTCCCGCCGTTCCCTGGAGATGAGCGGACCGATCTGCGTGGAAGGGGCACCAGGCGCGCCCATGTTCAGAGACTTCGTTTTCTCTAGAAAAATTTCCATGAACTGGTCAGCAACCTTCTCTTCAACAAAAACACGGCTGCGTGCGCAGCAATCCTGGCCTGCATTGCCGTAGACAGCCATGGGAGAAGAACTCGCCGCCTCCTCGAGGTTGCAATCGGCAAATACAATGTTCGGGGATTTCCCGCCCAACTCCAAAGATATCCTTTTGATTCCATCGGCTGCCTGGCGCATGATTTGCCGGCCGACCTGGGTGGAGCCGGTGAAAGAAATCTTTCGAGTGAGGGGATGGTTGACCAAAGCGGAACCGGTTTCGCTTCCGCCGCCCGTGACAACCTGGAGCACACCCGGAGGCAGACCGGCCGCTGCGGCGAGCTCTCCAAGCTTCAGTGCGGTGAAGGGCGAAAGTAGAGCGGGTTTCAGCACGACGCAATTACCTGCGGCGAGAGCAGGCGCGACTTTCCAGCAAGTGATGGGGAAAGGGAAATTCCAGGGAACAATCGCTCCCACCACGCCGAGCGGTTGTCGAAGCGTAATATCGAGGCCTCCTTTGGAAACTGGAATGGTTTCGCCGTAAAAAAGGGTGATGGCCCCCGCATAATATTCAAAAATCCTGGCGCCGAGCGCGATCTCATCTCTCGCATCAGAGATCGGTTTGCCAATGTTGGTGGATTCGATCCGGGCGAGTTCCTCCAATTGCTCTCGAATCAGGCGAGCCAATTTGAACAGTATTTCCGTTCGTTTACCGGGGGTCATGTCCCGCCACCCATCGACAAAGGCGTTTTGAGCGCCCTTCACGGCAAGGTCAATGTCTTCAGCAGAGCCAAGGGTGGTTTCCCACTCCGGCGCTTCCGTGTAGGGGTTGACCAGGACTCGTTTAGCCCCTTCAGTTCCTTTATAATAATCCCCGTTAATGAATAACTGCGATAAATTTTTATCCATAAGGTTAAAGCGCAGCGAAATAGAGGGCTTCGAGATCGTCCCGATTGACGGGAACAGGATTCGTCTGGTGGCAGGGATCGAGGAGAGCCTGCCCGGTCAATTCCTGTATATGCTCATCCTTCACGCCTGCCTTGCGCAACCCGGACCCCAATCCAATTTCCATAAGAAAATCGGTTACGGCTCGAATGACATCGTCGTCGTTGTAGCTGGTGAGGTCCATGGCCTGGCCGACCCTTTTGTAGAGCCCAGGTTTTCTTTTGGAATTGAATTGCATGACGGCAGGCAAGCAGAGCGCATTAGCTGTTCCGTGGTGAAGCCCGCATAGAGAGGAGAGCGGGTGAGCAAGGGAATGACAGACGCCCAAATCTTTTTGGAAGGCGATACCACCCATCATGGCCGCAAGCTGCATGCTCCCCCTTGCTTCAATATCCGTGCCGTCCTTCACTGCTCTGGGCAACATGCTGGTAATAATATGGATTCCCTCAAGGGCAATTCCGTCGCACAAGGGTTGGAGAGAGGGAGATGTGTATGATTCGATGCAGTGCGTCAGGGCATCCGCTCCGGTCGCAGCAGTAAGTTTTGACGGGAGTTCGATGGTGACGGTGGGGTCAAGTATTACGAGTGAAGCCAGTAAAGAAGGATGAAAAATAACCTTCTTGGTTTTATTGATGGTGATAACGGAGCTTCTCCCCACTTCGCTCCCTGTGCCTGCGGTGGTGGGAATAGTGATCAGGGGGGAAAGCGGTCCCCAATTGTTCACAGGTGAAAAATCCGTTAAAGGAGTGGTTGGTTTTTTTGCCTTTAGGCGCACCACTTTTCCAACATCCATCGCACTGCCACCCCCAAATGCGATGACTGCATCGCACTCCTTTTCCACGTATTCCTGAGTGGCATGATCAACATCTTCTGCGACAGGATTAGGTTGGACACTTGAAAATAAAGCCCACCCTGGACCGAGGGACTGCAAGGATTTAAATCCTCTTGTGGCGAGCAGACCAGGGTCGGTGACAATGAGCGGGCGCTTGATTCCGAGTTTTTCCAACTCTTCGGGAAGAGAATCGAGAGAGCCCGCACCGTACAATATTTTAGTCGGAAATGAGAAGCTATGAATCATGTTTGTCTTAAAGTTCTGAGAAGTTTTGCAGGATTTTTACCGCGTTCTTTGCTGGGAAAAGATGATTTAGTTTTTGATGTAAATCGTAAGAGAGATTGGGTTGCCATTTTGGAACGCGAGGCTCCCAAAGATAGCGCAGGATTTCAGGAGTGGTTTCGGGATGGAACTGAACACCGAACATTGCCGATCCGTGTTGGAAGGCCTGGACGTGCGTATGCTCACCGGTTGCCAACAGCTGGGCCGAGGGGGGCAATTTGGTCACTGCATCGGAGTGACTCTGAAGAACGGAGAAGGTTTCAGGGAGGTCCCGAAAGAGAGCCGAAAGCGAACCTGCCGGGGTCAAATTCACAGTGGCGTTGCCAAATTCGAGCCCTTTTTTTTCCTTTTGAACTTCCCCGCCCAAGGCCCGCGCCAACATTTGGTGTCCATAACAAACACCTAAAAACCGAATTTGCCGCTCTGAAATCTCGCGAACTCTTTCGGCCAGCCGTAAAGTAAAAGGATCGTTATCCCAGGCATCGCGCGGTGATCCGCTGAGGATAATTTTTTCGGCATTCGCCGGAATTCCTGCTTCGATCAGGTCTTCTGCGGTGGAATATTGCAGTGTAAAACGAGGGAAATGCTGCTGGAACCAGGCCCTGACGCTGCGGAGCGGATGATTGGGGAGATATCCCGTGTCCCAGCGGACGGCGTCCACCAGCCATATGTTTGATTCGCGCATGCCCATAAAAATCCCGTTAATCAGCAGAAGGAAGCTCCTGATGACAAAGATGAATCATTGCTACCAGAACGCAACCAGCTATTTCTCAGTTTTGCCCTGACAAGCACGCGCTTGCATTATGATCAGTTGGCATTCATGCTTAAAGAGCACACAAATTACGGGCCATAGAGCCAGACAGTTAAACATGAGTACATCGCCAGAATCTGAATTTGATTTGGAAAAATTGTTCCTGCCCGCCTGGGCAACGGAAACTCCTGCCAACAATAATAATCGTTATGCCAAGTATACCGGCCAGGAGGGAGGCGGCGATGACCGCTCCTCAGGTGGCAGGCGGCCCCAGCGTTTTGGAAATGCGGGCGGCGGCGGACGTGACCAGCGCGGAGGCCCCCAGGGGGATCGCGGTAATCGCGGTCCGCGGCGAGACGGACCAGGAGGGGGTGGCGGAAGGCCTCCTTTCCGTGGTGGACCACGTCGCGATGCGCCCCCGGTTCCCCAGCGTGAACCCGCTGTGCCATTAAATGTGGAGGTCACGATCAAGCCGGATGAAAAAGGAGTCGATTCACTGGCGCGACAGATAAAAGTGACGGGCAGGGCATACCCACTGTTCGACATTGCTCAAATGATTTTGCAGAAGCCGGAACGTCAGGAAGTCTGCATAGAAGTGATCAAAAAAGGCGAAAATCAGCCGGTAAAATCCCTTTACCTTTGCGCTTTGGACGAGTCGCTCTGGCTTTCCGAAGATGACGCGGTAACCTACGTGCTGGGAAAACATTTCAACACTTTTTACCAGTCCGAGAAGATTCCTACTGAACCTCCAAAGGGGGTTTATACGTTCGTGGCCCAGTGCGGAATGAGTGGAGCGATATTGGGACCGCCGAATTATCACGATTACCAAAACCAGTTGCGGCGTTTGCACGCAGACCGTTTTTCTCGAATCCCCTTCGATGAGTTCAAGTCTCGCGTGAAAATTGTCAAGGATGAGGCGGTGGTGAAAAAATGGCTCGAAGATCAAAGCTTCAAGACGGAGTACGTAGCCTTGAACGTGCCTGAACCTCTCAAACTTATCAGCAAAGAAGATGTCGAGAAACACTTCCGGGAAACACACCTGCCGAACATGATCAAGGCAGTGGATTCTCATTTGTTGACGGGTGCGGTCAGCCGTGAACAGCCTTCACCAGTGATTCAAAGATTAATCCGGCAAAGCTGGGAAGATCAAAAACGCTTCCCGATCAAGGTG
>JAQGOY010000227.1 GCA_028293375.1 Verrucomicrobiales bacterium
TCCCACTTCATCGGGATCGTGGGCGTCCGATCCAAAAGTGATTGGAATCTCGAGTCTGCTGGCGATTTCCATAAACGAAGGCGATGGATAAATCTCACGGCAATTTTTTCTTAGGCCAGCCGTATTCAATTCGATGCAAATATCCTTCTTTTTCACCATGGCGAGAAACTTCTCAAACAGGGGTGAACAATCCTGTGCAGGTATGAAATTAAATTTTTTGGGAAGGTCGGCATGCCCAATGATTTCAAAAAGGCCGGAAGCAGCCGCCTGGGTAAGGCGGTCAAAATACATGCTCCAGACTTCAAACGGGTCGCGTTCTTTCCAAAGGGAAATCTTTTGGGGATTATCCACGTCCCACGAATCGGAAATGTAATGGACGGACCCGATCAGATAATCCCAGGGATATTCGGCGGCCAATTGACGGATCCACTCTTCGTGTCCGGGCAAATAATCAACCTCGAGGGCCAATTTGACCTTCAACAAAGGGAAAAGGGCCGCAGCCCGGCGAACACTTTCGACGTAACCACTGAGTTGATCCATGCGCATGCGCCAATCATCAAAGTCATCCCGGCTCATGGGTGAATGATCGCTGAAGCCAATTTCGGTAAGTCCTTGAGCGATCGCATGCTGTGCGTATTCGACCGGATCTCCCACCGCGTGGCGGCAGAGGGGCGTATGCATGTGGTAGTCGGCTGGCAAACCCATGTCGGGGATGCTAAAAGAATCGAAAGTTAAACCCAACAAAAAAGCCTAAAGGTTCGTTGCAAAATATAACGGCGGATTCCAACATGGGTCATGGCAGCGCGGACCAAACCTGGACAACCCAGTCAAAAGATGAAGACGAAACCGCCCAAGGTTTCGCGAGCGGTCGATCGAGTTCTAAAGGATGCCAGCGACAAACTGCCGTTGCCCGCAGTCGATGATTTTCAGGTGCTGTCGCAATTGCCCGTTCCGTTCAGTTGCCTGAACGAGATGGGAATCATCCTTCGTTGCAACGAAAGCTTCGGAGAGATGGTAGGCACAAAATTTCAGAAACCCCGCGATATATTTGAGCTGCTGGAGCAAGAAGACGCCGCCAAACTTCAACAGGGTTTCGAGTTTGTGGTTAAATGGAGCCAGCCATCCTGCTTGAGACTCAGCTTTGGCTCCAAAAAGGGAGTGAAGCGTGTTTTTGAAGCAAGGATCCAATTGATGGTGAGCCACGGCGAGAGGTTATTCTGCTGCCTCTTCTGGCCGGTGGACGAAAACTCATCGTTGGAGCAGGGGAAGAATCAAATCAACGTTTTGGAGAAAGCTCTGGCCCAAAAAACCCTGGAATTGGCAGAACAGCACTCTTATTTTGAAACGTTCTGTTACACTGCTTCCCACGACTTGAGAACTCCGTTGCGTTCAATTAAAGGCTTTGCCGACGCACTGATGGAAGACTATGCCTCAGCCATGGAGCCTGAGGCATTGGACTTTTTGCACCGGGTGACGACTTCTGCGGCACACATGGACCGGATGTTCGAAGGGATCCTGCAACTAAGCAGAATATTAAGAATTCGCCCCGAGATTCAAAAAATTCATGTGGGAATCCTCCTGGAACAAATGGTGGCGAGTCAGGCGGAGTCGGTTTCAATGAAGAAGGCCAGCGTGGAATTGTTTTCATGCAACGCAACTCTCAAAACCGACCCGGTCCTTCTGGAAAAAATCTGCCAGGAGTTATTTAAAAATGCCCTTGCTTATCGCGAAAAAGAAAATCCAGTGGTAGTGAAAATAAGCTGTTCTCAGAAGAGTCCCGAAAAGACATTGGAGATAAGATTTGAGGATAATGGTTGTGGAGTGCCCGCTCCTGCCAGGGACCAGATTTTTATACCATTTGAACGGCTCCATTTTGGGCCTGAACATAATGGGGTGGGCATGGGCCTCGCCATTGTCCGCGCTGCGGTTCAAAAACTTGGAGGAAAGGTCGCTCTCTCGGAAAAGAGCTCGGGACCAGGTTCCGTTTTCACCGTAAGCCTTCCTTCCTCCTGAGAAAAAGTTCCGGCTCTTTCCCTATACCCGCTTGCGCCGGGTTCCTTATTGGCCCGCGAAAGTTGCAGGTATAACTTTCGCTAGCATTCAAAACGCAAAGATATTGTCTTTGCCTAAACTCAACAAAGGATAGTTATGAAAAAAACTCGTATTATTTTAGGAGCGCTGCTCATCACCGGACTGGTTTCCACATCTCCGCTTCGCGCTGAAACCAGCGACTCGGATACTTCATCTACTTCGAGCAAGCTCTCGACCAAATCAACCAGACCCACCGCCGACCAAAAATTTATGCAGGAGGCGGCACTCGGCGGCCTTCAGGAAGTTGAAATGGGGCATTTGGCTGAAATTCATGGACAAAGTCAGGCAGTTAAGGACTTTGGCCGCAAGTTGGTTGAAGACCATGGCAAAGCCAATGATGAACTGAATCAGTTGGCCAAGAATAAGGGCATCGTTTTGTCTGAACTGGCCGGTACGAAAAAAGGCAAACAATCGGACGCAGATCAGCACCTGGCGAAACTTGCCGGCGCTGATTTTGATAAGGCTTTCGCCTCTCACATGGTCAAGGACCACGAGATGGATATCAAAAAGTTTGAACATCAGGCCGCAAAGGGGACTGATCCCGAAATTAAGGCTTTTGCCGAAAAATGCCTTCCTACATTGCGGGAACATCTCGCGGCTGCAAAAAAATTAGACGAAAGTCACAACGCACGAGCGGCCGGTATTAATGAACCGGCTGGAGCCAGCACAACAACTCGTTCGACAGAGACTTCAACCACCAAATAAGGAGTGGCGCCATGGAAACCATAGAAAAAACGGTTGAAGTGGCCGTGCCGCTAAGCACTGCCTACAACCAGTGGACGCAGTTCGAAGAGTTTCCTAAATTCATGGAAGGCATTGAGTCTGTTACCCAATTAGACGACAAACGACTTCGATGGAAAGCGAGGATCGGCGGCCATGAAAAGGAATGGACTGCAGAAATCTTCGAGCAAATACCTGATCGAAGAATCGCCTGGAGAAGCACTAGCGGAGCGATGAATTCTGGAATGGTAAACTTCACCGCGTTAAACGCCAGCAGTACACGGGTCGCTTTAAAGTTAAATTACGACCCGGAAGGAGCAGTGGAAAATCTTGCGGATGCTCTTGGTTTGGTTTCTGCGCGGGTCGGGGGTGACCTTGAACGATTCAAGAAATTTATTGAGCAGCGCGGGCGTGAAACGGGGGCCTGGACTGGGCAGATTGAGGGGCGTCAGGTGACTCCGTCTGGGCAGGATAGGGCTGGTGGCGTAAGCCCGGCCAAACCTGAAGCCCGCAGTAAACGCATACGCAGCACTGCTGACGACATCTGATTCGCTCCGATGAGCGAAGCCGAACATAAAGTCCAGCCCCTGATGGAGGCGGAATCTGTGGATTCCCTTCCTACAGGGGCTGATTATATTTACGAACCCAAGTGGGATGGATTTCGTTGTCTCGCCTCTAAGAATGGGGCCACTGTTTCTTTGCAATCCAAGGCGGGTCAACCTCTCGCACGCTATTTTCCAGAGATTGTTGCTGCATTCAAAAAATTGCCTGTAACCGAACTCGTTATGGACGGGGAGTTGGTCATTCCATGCGGCGATACCCTTTGCTTCGATCATTTGTTGCTTCGACTCCACCCTGCGGCTTCGCGGGTTCTAAAACTGGCAACTGCGACGCCGGCTGCTTTCGTGGTTTTTGATTTATTGAGTTTGGACGGCGAATCCATTCAAAGTCGCACGCTCCTCGAGCGGAAAAAGTTGCTCTCAAAAGTTTTTACAGTCCATCGCCTGAAATCCCCATTTTTTCTTTCTCCAATGGTCGAAGATCCCCAACAGGCGATGAAATGGCTCGGACAAACTGGTAGCTCCCTGGACGGTATTATGGCCAAAAAAGCTGACGCCCCCTATTGCGCGGGCAGCAGGGAGTGCATGCAGAAATTGAAGTTGATTCGATCGGCGGATTGTGTTGTAGGAGGCTTCCGCTATGCCAGTAAAGGAAGGGTGGTAGGATCATTGTTATTGGGGCTGTACGATGAGCAGGGAAAGCTGCATCATGTTGGGTACACCTCGTCCATCAAACAGGACGAAAAAGCCGCGTTGACCGTCAAATTGGATAGGCTTGAGGCCGAACCTGGTTTCACCGGAAGAGCCCCTGGAGGCCCATCTCGGTGGAACTCGGAACGATCTGCAGAGTGGGTTCCCCTGAAACCAGAACTCGTGGTCGAAGTGGCGTTTGATCACGTTACCGGAGAACGATTTAGACACGGGACCAAGCTTCTCCGCTGGCGGCCGGACAAGGCCCCGGCGCAGTGCAGTATAGATCAGTTACAATCAGCGAAAGCCAACTTCAAAAAACTACTGAAACTTAAGGGTTCTAAGGGAAAACCTTAATCCGAAGTGCTGACCGGGCCTGATTGCGCTCCACTCATGCATCGCGTTCTGTTGATTCATTCTATTCATGGGAATGGCCAACAAACTTCGTTCCCAGGACGAAAGAATAACTATTATGAAAATAAAGAATGCATTAGTGGCCAGTCTTGCAGTGGTAGCTTTGACCGGCGTAGCAAGCGCTGCCGATGTCAAAACGGAAGTAAGAACGGATCGCGATACCCGAGTGATGAAGTACGACGATTCCGACTATGCCACACACCGTGGGGATTGGGATTTCACCCTTGGAGGCAGCGGGAATAGCGATCGGCACTTCAGAGGGGGTGGAGCGGGAGTTAATGTCTCAATCGGTTACTACCTGAACGACAACTGGGAGGTGGGAGTTCGCCAAAATATTTCCTATTCGAATGCAGGCGGTAACAGTTGGAATGGATCAACTTTCGGATTTTTGGATTACAATTTTAACCTGAATCGTTTTCAGCCTTTTGTCGGTATAAACACCGGCGGGATATATGGGGACGTGGTGAAAAATACCTGGGCTGGCGGTCTGGAAGCGGGTTTGAAGTATTATGTCCGTCCAAAGACCTACATTTACGGAATGGCTCAATATGAATTCACTTTTCGTCGTTTGACCACCGTGAACAATAACCTTTCCAATGGTCAACTGTACTACTCTGTTGGGCTTGGGTTGATTTTTTAATCCTTGTCGGATCAAAAGCAGGCAGGATTTCCTGCCTGCTTTTTTCATTAGTCCATTGTAGGTGAAAGGACGTTGATGAGGGACGGCTTGCGAAAGGGAGGTTTCTCAATGCCGGGATTTGTTCGAGGTCGTGCTGCTTTTGAGGGAAGGCCGGTCAGCTTTATGGACTTACCTGTTTTCGCAGACCGGTACAGTGCCTCAATGATTTTGACATCAATGTAGCCCTCGACTCCTGACGGTTCCGGATTTTTGTTTTTCAATACACAGTCAGAGAAGTATTCTATTTCGGCGCCAAACTGATCGCTTTTAGAAAATACTTTGGTCCGTGACTTCTCGCCTATCTTGACCTTTAAAGTCATTGCCTCGGAGTATTCATATCCGTTTTCCATTTCCAGAACTCCTTTGGATCCTAGGACAGTGTAAACAGCCTTGGAGGATGCTCCAAAACTTGCCACGAAACTGGCAATCCGATTGTCGGGGAATCGAAGTGTGACAACGCTGTGGCCTTCCACTTCTTTGAATCTGGGATCACTGGGAAATTCGATCATGGCAAAAACTTCGAGAGGTTCGGCTTCGAAAAGATAGCGCGCCGCATTGATGCAATAGATGCCGATGTCAAATAAAGTGCCTCCTCCAAAAGCTTTGCGAGTGCGAATGTTTCCAGGCCTGACCTGCATGCTGAAGGTCGAACTGAAAAGCATGGGCACGCCGATTTCCTTATTTTTTAAGGCTCTCATCGCTTCCAGGTTGCCCTTCTGAAAGTGAAGCCGGTAGGCGGTCATTAATTTTACCCCGTTTTTGGAGCAGGCCCTGCTCATCGCCTGGCAATCCGCCGAAGTGACAGCCAATGGTTTTTCGCACAGCACATGGATGCCTGCGGTGGCCGCTTTGATGGTGTATTCTTTGTGGAGATGATTGGGGAGCGCAATGTAAACAGCGTCGATTTCGCCACTTTCCAGTAGTTCCTGGTATTGGTTGTAATTGTAATAGTTTTCGACCTTGTATTTCCTGCCCAGCGCTTTGTGTTTTTCTGGATCGTCCGAGACAAAGGCCGTCAGCCTCGAGTTCTTGAGCTGTGCAAAGCTGGGCAGCACAGCGTCCTGCGCGATATGTCCCAGACCGACCACGGCGTAGCGAACATTTTTCTTTTTTGATGCCATATTGTTTTTTGTCTTGTTTGTGGAACTCCAAAGGTTAGCCCACCCCTGCAGTGGAGTCCACTGATCGAGAAACAAACAGCGATTTTTTGCAGCGAGCCACCAGACGGTCTACTTTAGGGAAAGGGAATAGGGAATAATGAAACTTTTAAAATGGTTGCCTTGGAGATTTTTTGCCACACGAATTGCTAGAGCACACGGGTTCCTGGATCCGATCGTCTTTCTGGCGCGACTTCGCGGTTTTGCTCAGCCTTCCGAAGTCTCCGAGCCGGTGGAGTTGTTGCGCGCCGGCGTTTTGTTCCACGCCAGGGGACTGATTAATACCAAGGCAATCCAAAATAACATGGACTGGGTGTGGCCTTTTTGGGTTGAAAAGCAGTTTAACCCTGGAGACAAGTCGTTCATTCCAAGAGCTTTTTCCTTCAGTCATATCAACCTGACCCATCGCAACTGGACGGCCGTCGGGCTGCCGGATATTCCCTACTACCCAATTGTCGATCCACGCGGCCTGGTGACTCCCTTGTACGACGGGTGGTCGCTTGACTTCTGGATAGTTCAGGAAAACGGCGACATCGTTTTGCCGTCCCGAATGGAAAAGGTAAATCAGGTTTATTTGGTTGGGGAAAATATCCAAATCAAAACAACCTGGAGTGCGGGCGAAAAGCAAGTTGTGTCCGAAGTTTCGATGGAACTGGTCGGTTCACGACCCCATTGCGTGATCAGAATCACCCCCCCGGGATTATCTGGCGCCAGGCTGGCCGTTGTTATTCGCCCCTACAATCCTGAAGGGATCAGTTTTGTCGATAAAATCGAACTGAAAGATGGTGGTCAAAGAATGGTGGTTAATGGCAAAGATAAACTGACTTTTTCGGAAATTCCCAAAGGATTTGTTTTTTCCAATTATAAGGAGGGTGATGTTTATTACCGGCTAAAAAGTGGAACTGCATCCTCGGAGACTGAAGTTAAATGTGATGTCTCCATGGCTACTGCTGCCGCGCTGTTTTCCCTGGAGGCCTCGAGATCGGTGATAGAAATTCATATTCCTATTCTGGATGAAATTGAGACCGCCAAAAAGCCGCAGTTCGAAAATATCCCATCCTGGAAATCTGAATTGGATACTTTGTCCAAATTATGCATTCCCGATCCGCTTATTTCCAGGCTCTTCGAACAGGCGAAAGCCTCGCTGATCCTTCATTGTCCGGCAGAAATCTATCCGGGTCCCTACACCTATAAACGATTCTGGTATCGTGATGCCGCCTTTATTCTTAATGCGCTGATTACTCTCGGCGGAAAGGAACGTTCAAAAAAGGCTCTGGCTCTCTTCCCGAAAGGGCAGAAACGAAACGGTTATTTCCTTTCCCAGGAAGGGGAGTGGGATTCCAACGGGGAAGTCCTTTGGATATTACACCGCTATCTTCGGCTCATGGGAGAAGACTGCCCTGAATCGTGGATTCCTAATGTTATCAAGGCTGCGGATTGGATCCTGAACAAACGTTTGCCGAAGAATATTCCAGAGTCCCACGCAGGATTGTTGCCCGCCGGGTTCAGCGCGGAACATCTCGGCCCCAATGATTACTATTATTGGGACAATTTTTGGGGAGTCTCAGGGTTGCAGTGCGCGGGGGATCTTTTGGCAAAGGCCGATGCTCAGGCTTCTGCCCGATTCAAGGCGGCAGCGATCGAGTATATGGAAACCATCCAAGCCTCCATTAAGCGCATTCCTGACCGGCAAACCAAGGGCGCCATTTCGGCCTCGCCGCATCGTAGGATGGATTCGGGGGCCGTCGGGTCCATGGTGGCTGATTTTCCGTTGCAATTGTTTCCGCCCGGGGAAGTTCGCGTCTTGAAGACCGTCCATTGGCTGCTGGAGAACAGCACTTACGGGGGTGGTTTTTTCCAAAATATGATTCACAGCGGCATTAATGCTTACCTGACCATTCATCTGGCCCAGGTGCTTTTGAGAGCTGGTGATCAGAGGGCGTTGGATCTTATCGATTCCGTGGCGGCTCTCGCTTCACCTACAGGACAGTGGCCGGAGGCCATTCATCCCCAGACTTTTGGAGGATGCATGGGGGACGGGCAACATATCTGGGCGGCAGCAGAGTGGCTGATGATGATTCGTAATTGTTTCGTCCGAGAGGAAGGGAACAGTTTGATTATTGGTTCTGGTATATTTCCCCGATGGCTGGCGGCAGGCGTGACTTTGGAATTTGGCCCTACCTTGACGCCTCAAGGAGAGATCACAGTAAGTGTTAACCCGACCTCGAATGGCAACTTTGCCCTAAAGCTGATTGCGGTAACGAAAGGCGTATCTCCTGATATTCAGGTTTCAGTGCCGGGGTATTCTGCAAGTAGAAACAAACATGATTTGTTCCTTTGGGATCTGGTGAAAAAGACATGAAAATCTGTATGATGACCAACACTTTCCTTCCCCACGTGGGAGGTGTGGCAAGGTCAATTCAGACCTTTTCCGAGAATTATTTGCGCAAAGGTCATCAGGTTTTAATTGTTGCTCCCACCTTTACCAGCGAAGAAAAAGTTCCGGACGAAATCGAGGCGCATACAGTTCGCCTGGCCGCTATCGAACAATTTAATGGGACCGATTTTTCCATCAGGTTGCCGTTGACCGGGCTTTATAATGACCGGGTTTGGGATTTCGAGCCTCACATTATCCACTCTCATCACCCGTTTCTGATAGGGGACACTGCAC
>JAQGOY010000231.1 GCA_028293375.1 Verrucomicrobiales bacterium
GGTCGGCCCCATTGAGAAATACAGCTCGCTCAAAACCTTTGCCACCAGCGAGGAAATGATCCGATCCGGCGAAGTCGATGCCGTTCTCATTGCCACACCTCATTTTTCCCATACCACCATTGGTATCGATGCCCTGCAAAACGGCGTCCATATCCTCGTCGAGAAACCCATCTCCGTGCACAAGGCCGATTGCGAGCGCGTCATTGCCGAGCACAAAAAAACCAAGCTCGTGTTCGGTGCAATGTTCCAGGCTCGAACAGAGAATCGTTTCAAACGGATGAAACGAATGATCGAGAATGGCGAGCTCGGCAAATTGACTCGCATGAGCTGGATCGTTACCGATTGGTACCGCACCGAGATCTATTACTCCAGCGGCGGATGGCGTGCCACCTGGAAGGGCGAAGGTGGCGGAGCCTTGCTCAATCAATGCCCCCATAATCTCGACATGCTTCAGTGGCTCTGCGGCCGTCCCAGCAAAGTGCGTGGGTTCGCCCAGTTGGGACGCTTCCATAACATTGAAGTCGAGGACAACGTCACCGCTTACCTCGAATTCCCAAATGGCGCCACCGGCGTCTTCATCACTTCCACCGGCGAAGCGCCTGGAACCAATAGGCTGGAAATCGTCGGTGAAAAAGGAAAACTCGTGCTCGAGCAAGGCAAACTCTCCTTTACTCGCAACGAGGTCTCCATGCTGGAATTCAGCCAAACCGCTCAGGGCGGCTTTAGCAAACCTGAAGTCTGGAACGCTGATATCCCCATCGACAACGCACCCGGCCGACACGAGGAAATTGTGCAAAACTTCGTCGATTCCATTCTCGACGGGAAACCGTTGATCGCTCCGGGCGAAGAAGGGATATGGTCAGTCGAGTTGGCCAACTCGATCCTCTATTCCTCCCTCGAAAACCGTGAACTGGATTTGCCCCTGGATGCCCAGGCTTACGAGAAAAAGCTCAACGAATTGATCGCTAATTCGAAAACAGAGAAAAAGGTGGTGAAGCCGACCGTGGACGACTTTGCGAAATCATTTGCCAGGTAACCTTTCCAAAAGAATATTTAATTATGATTCTGACAGGCATTGCGGATGAAGCAGGGTCTCACATCGACACCCAAATCAAGGCCACTAAAGAACTCGGCTGGTCCACCATCGAAGCCCGCAATGTCGAAGTCGACGGGTTTCCCAAGGGAAACATCCACGACATACCGGATGCTGCCTTCGAAATCGTCCTCGAAAAATTGGCCGCCGCCAATGTCGGCGTCTATGCTTTCGGTTCCACCATCGCCAATTGGGGTAAGAAGATCGATCAGCCGTTTGATTTGAGCGAAGTGCATCGCGCCATTCCACGCATGCAAAAACTAAAGACGAAGTATGTGCGAATCATGAGCTATGCGGTTCGTGAAGACGAAAATCAAATGGCAGAAGAAAGATTCCGCCGGCTCCGCGAGATTACCAAACTTTTTCTGGACGCCGGGTTGCAGCCTGTTCATGAAAACTGCATGAACTACGGCGGCATGGCCTGGCCTCATACCCTGGAACTTTTGGAACATATCCCTGGCCTCAAACTTGTCTTCGACACCGCCAATCCCGTTTTCAATCCTGATCGCACGAAACCCAAGCCATGGCCGCGTCAGGATCCATGGGAGTTTTGGACTCACGTGCGCGACCACGTCGTTCACATCCACATCAAAGATGCGATTTGGAACCTCGGCAAAAACGACGCGGATTACACGTTTCCGGGCGAAGGCCACGGAGCAGTGAGGCAAATCCTGACCGATGCCTTTGCGCGCGGTTATGACGCCGGAATCTCCATTGAGCCGCACATGGCGGTTGTTTTCCATAATGCCAGCGTCAACGCGGATGCTGAAGCGCAATACGCCAATTACGTCCAGTATGGGAAACGGTTGATGGGACTCATCGACGAGATCAAAGCTGCCATGCCGGTGACCGGGATTTCAGCAAAGAAAGCATGAGGCCCCCAACCATGGCCTCATCACTCCACGAAGCACATGCCGTTTAACGTGTAGACACAAAAAATGAGCGGCACGGTTGAACCAACACTTTCGACCGCGAAAGACAATTAAAGGTGAATGTTTTCATTCAAAAGGGATGCGGATAAGATGAGCGCAGCAGTATGATTATTATTGTCGATTATGGAGTTGGGAATCTCGGCTCCATTCAAAACATGATCAAACAGAACGGCGGTCACGCGTCGATCTCAGGCAATCCCGAAGAATTGTCCAAAGCCACCAAGCTCATCCTTCCGGGCGTTGGCGCTTTTGATTATGGTATGGATCAGCTTCATTCCTCGGGCCTCGTCCCTTTCCTCAACAAAAAAGTGCTCGAGGAAAAAACTCCGATCCTCGGTATCTGTCTCGGCGCGCAACTCCTGACACGTCGCAGCGAAGAAGGAGTCAAGCCTGGCCTCGGGTGGATTGACGCCGATACCAAACGTTTTCGCCTCGACGACAAGAAGCACTTGAAAATTCCTCACATGGGTTGGGATGAAGTCTCCTTTTCCAAGCCGAGCAAACTCACCATCAATCTTCCCGTCCCCTCCCGCTTTTATTTTGTCCATTCTTATCATTTCGTCTGCGACAACGCGCAGGATCCATTGATGATGACCGAATACGGATATCCGTTTGTTTCGGCTTTCGAAAAAGGAAATGTCGCTGGCGTGCAGTTTCATCCGGAGAAAAGCCATAAGTTTGGACTGCAATTGTTGAAGAATTTCGTGGAACAATTTTAGACGATGAGAAGAATCCGAGTCATTCCCGCATTGCTACTGAAGGACGGGGGTTTGGTCAAAACCCAGAAATTCAAGGATTCCACTTACGTTGGTGATCCCATCAACGCGGTCAAAATATTCAACGAAAAAGAAGTCGATGAACTGGTTTTTCTCGACATCACTGCCACCCGTCAGAAACGAGCCCCCTCACTCGATCGTATCGGCGAAATCGCCAGCGAATGCTTCATGCCGTTGGGATATGGGGGAGGAATCACAAAACTTTCCGAAATCAAAGCCATCCTCAACCTCGGCGTCGAAAAAGTAATCTTAAACTCCTCCGCTTTTGCAAATCGTGAATTGGTCACGGAAGCCTCCCGTCAATTCGGAAGCCAAAGCGTGGTCGTATCCATGGATGTGAAAAAGGGAATGCTCGGTGGCTATTCCGTCATGGTCGAATCCGGCAACAGAAAGACCGGAAAAGATCCCGTGGAATACGCCAAAGAAATGGAAGCCGCCGGTTGCGGTGAAATCCTGCTCAACTCCATCGATCGTGATGGGATGTACACCGGTTACGATATCGAGATGTTGAAGAAAGTGAGCAGTGCCGTTTCCGTGCCCGTGATTGCCTGCGGAGGTGCTCGTGACGTGAATGATTTCCTGATGGCTGTCCGTGATGGAGGCGCCTCTGCCGTCTCCGCCGGAAGCATGTTTGTTTTTCATGGAAAACAACGAGGGGTATTGATCAATTTTCCAGAACAGAAAGTTCTCACAAAAGGGCTTTTCGAACTGATCCAATGAAAAATGATTTGTGCGGCCGAAAGCCCGTAAAAGTTTTAGAAAGCAGGCGCCTCTGAGGGCGCCCGCCTGGATTGCTCTTTGTCAATTCAAGTCGAAAAGAAGGAAGTGGGCAGCTTTCTTTCCGGTGATTTTAAGACCAGCCTCATCGCTGATCGCCGCTCCGTCGCCCGCCTTGAGCGCAGTGCCGTTGACTTCCAAATCGCCTCCCGCCACCTGGATCCAGGCATGCCGCGATGCCGCCAGCGGATGTTCGAAAACCTGGCCGTCACTCAGTTTAGCCACGTAAATACTGACATCCTGGTTGATCGTTACCGATTCATTCGCTCCCGCTTTGGAAGCGATTAATCGGACTTCACCTGGTTTAAGATTCCCATAGGAACGTTCCGCGTAACCCGGCTTGGCACCGCGATGATCGGGCATGATCCAGATCTGGAGCAGATGAACCGGCTCTATCGGCGAATAGTTAAACTCACTGTGCTGGATGCCTGTCCCGGCGCTGATGCGCTGCACGTCACCGGCTTTCATCACCGCACTGTTCCCCATGCTGTCTCGATGCTGCAATGCGCCGGAAAGCACGTAGGTCACGATCTCCATGTCGCGATGAGGATGGGTGTCAAAGCCACCGCCGCCGAGAACGACATCCTCGTTGATCACTCGCAGGTGGCGAAAGCCCATGAAGCGGGGATCGTGATAATCAGCAAACGAGAAACTGAATTTCGTGTCGAGCCAGCCGTGATTGGCTTTGCCTCTGTCTTCGGATTTTCTGGTGATAATCATAGTCTTGCCTTTGGTTTTAAAAGTTTATTGTTATGGAGTTACACTGCAGACGTTTTCGCTTCCAGTCGTTTGGCGATGAGGTTGTCGAGGGCAAATTTCCCTGCGCCCTGAAGCAGGATTACCAACGACATGCCGACCACCAAGATGTGGTACTCAAATCCTTCCCCTTTCTGATCGCCGTTCCAGTTCATAAAAAAGCCGTTGGGAAAGTGAACCATCAGGGCAGCAACAGAAATGGTGCATCCGATGCCAAACGCGGCCAAACGCGTAAACAACCCAAGCGCCAAACCGATAGAGCCACCAAACTCGGCGAGAATGGCAAGAACGGCGAAAGCGGCTGGAATATGCATTTTATCAGTAAAAAAGCCCATGGTTCCAGAGAACCCGTGGCCACCGAAAAGTCCGAGAGCCTTCTGTGCGCCATGCGGAAACATGACCGCTGCAAGAGTGAGCCGCAAAAGAGTGAAGGAAAGGAGCTGTTTGGTTTGGAAGAAAGTTTTCATAATGTTGGTTCTGATTTCGTTGACAAAGTATATGCGAGATTCGTGCCAGCTTCTTAAACAACATAACCAATTTATATTCAGCGGCTTATGATTAAACGGAAATCAACAGTCAACGAACTTTCGTTGTCCAGCGCAACAATTTCAACGGTTTATCGTCACAACAACTAAAATTCGTTGTATGCTAACCCTATGGAACTGAGGCCAATTGATCTGGATCGTTTTCCGCTGGATACCTTGTCGGCCCGACAAAGTCCCCGAGAGATTTCGGCCATGCTTGCCAGTCGGGAAGAGTTCTACCGAACCATTCTGGATAGCCTGGCGGAAGGAGTCATGATCACGAACTCCGAGAGCCGGATCATCTTTGCCAACAAAGTGATGCAGGAGGTCACGGGATATAGCTCCTCGGAATTGGTCGGGCAAATCAGCTATCGGCTTCTCAGCCCGAAGCAAAATTGGTCTGCCATGGAACGTCGCCTGGCAGAAAGGCTCTCCGGAAAAGTCGAAGAGTACGAGCATGAACTGATTCGAAAGGATGGATCTGTTGCCTGGATCGCTGTGCGGGCCACTCCTTATCGCAACGCTCAGGGCGACATCCTCGGGACGGTTGGAGCCATCAGCTGCATTGAGCGACGGAAATCGCTGGAGCAGGAAAATGAATACTTATTGGACGAGATTCGGGGAGGAATCGGCGCGGGGACAATAATCGGACAAAGCCCGTCCCTGAAGAAAGTGCTGGAACAAATTCAAGTGGTCGCCCCCACCTGCGCCAATGTTCTGATCCTTGGCGAGTCGGGCACTGGCAAAGAACTGATCGCGCAGGCGATTCACGATAACAGCGACCGCAGGAAGAAAACTTTGGTTCGGGTCAATTGCGCCTCGATTCCAAAAGACCTTTTCGAGAGTGAATTCTTTGGGCATGTTCGGGGTGCCTTCACTGGCGCGGTCAAAGACCGGGTCGGGCGCTTTGACCTGGCTAACGGCGGAACGCTATTTCTGGACGAAGTCGGCGAAATCCCGCTGGAATTGCAGGGCAAGCTTCTTCGAGTATTGCAGGAGGGAACATTTGAAAGACTGGGGGAAGAAAGAACTCGCAAGGTGAACGTAAGGGTAATCGCCGCAACAAATCGCGATTTACTTGCTGAAGCCAAACAGGGCCGTTTTCGAATGGATCTCTATTACCGGTTGAGCGTCTTCCCGATCCAACTCGACTCCTTGCGGGATCGGAAAGAAGACATCATCCCGTTGGCGGAATACTTTCTGCAAAAGGCTGCAGTTCGCTCGGGGGTCCCCGTCCCTCGCTTGACCCTGGAACATCGGAGCCAGCTTGAAAACTACCCATGGCCGGGCAACATAAGAGAGCTGCAAAATGTGATCGAAAGATCAGTGATCCTCAGCCGCCTGGAAGGATTGAAATTCAACCTGGAACCTGCTCCTCACGCGGTTGCCGGGAAACTTATGGAACACCCTGTTAACGATCTCGCCGGGTTCAAGACCAGGGAGCGAGAAATCCTGGTGGACGCGTTAACGAGAGCAAACTGGAAAATCTACGGGAAAGCAGGCGCAGCGGCTTTACTCGGCATCCCGCCAACCACTCTGGCATCGAAAATCAAAAAATGGAAAATACTTCGATAATAATCACAATTATATTCAACCATTAATCAAGAAACCTCTTTTCCACCATGGCAGTAAAACGCTGCACTGCTTTCGTTAGACGTGATCGGGTCTTCCAAAAGGCGGGGCCTGCAGAAAGATCGAGAGGCTGGGACATAACCCTGCGAAAGCGGGTGTTCAATGCGAGTTCGGGATTCGCATCACCGGCCTCTTTGAGGGAAGTTTCCAGTTTGGCCAATTCCTCTTTGGCCTTCTTCACGGTCTCGATGGCATCGATCAGGGAGATGTCTCCAAGATTAAGTTTTTGGAGCAGTCGACAATCGAACTTGGCGCAATGCCCTGGGCGCTGTTGGTAAATGCTGCAGCGTCCACTTTTGAAAGCCACGCAAGGCTGGGCAAACCGAAAGCCACGCCCGCGCCTTTTTACATCGAGCCCCAGCTCGATCAACTGCTCAGGCTTGTCGGTCGATTGAAGGGTCACGGCGGTAAACAGGACCCCGTTGCAACAAAAGCCACAACTGGCACAAAGAGATTGACCGGCAGGAACGCTATGATGAAGAGGATTGGCCACGGAAGCTAAAGGGTTGGAAGGGACATTGGTTGTTTGATGAAGAAACGCTGCCTTATCCAATCAAATATCTGCCACGACAGCACGGCAACCATGCCAGTCGCGCCACCAAGGTAAGTCATGTTGTGCATGGAACCGACTATTAAAAATTGCCTCACATTCCTGGTTTCTGCCGGCACATACCAGTCATCAAACATCTTGGGATGAGCTTTGGTGTTATAACTTCCGAGCCAAATGCCGATTGCACTAAAAAGCGCCGTGATACAAGCGACGATAAGGAATGCGGTCATCGACTTTCGAATCTTTTCCTTTGTTCCACATGAGGAGAAGCATGGAGCGAAGGCAACTAAACCGATGGCAATGCCCATCCACCACGAAGCTAAAAAGCCAACCATCCCGGCCTTTATGCGATCCGGGAGATCCGTAATGACCAGTCCGAATTGGGGGAATTTGAACAAGGTAAAGTACTCCGGTGAGAGCGTGTAACTGATCTGGTCATGCAGGATGCCGAAGAGACCTGAGATCAAACATGCCACGACCGTTAGAAGGAAATAGAGAAGCGCTCGCCGCAGAAATGGGATCACTTTTTGCACATTATTCCCTCACCGAGGGTTCGATGTGAACGAGGACATCCCGCACAGCGTTGAGTTTATTCATGATGCGGTCTTTGACATCGTGGGCAATGGCGTGGGCCTGATGGACTGGCATGTTACGATCCACTTCGACGTGCATGTCCACGAAGTAGTGCATGCCCATTTTTCTCACGAGACATTTTTCCACCCCATCCACCCCTGCAATCTCCTTTGCCAGAGATATGATTTCCTTGTTCAGACTCGTGTCGGGAGAGGTGTCCATCAATTCATCCATGGCGGGACGAAGTAGTTTGATTCCGTTCCAGGCGACTACGCCTGCGGCTATTAGCGCTGCGTAATCGTCGGCGCTTTCATATCCCTTTCCACCAATGATGGCGATGGTGATTCCGATTCCGGCAGCAAAGGATGCAATGACATCGCTCCGATGGTGGGTGGCGTCATTTTTAACCACGAGGCTGTCCATTTCGACGCCCTCGGACATGACGTACCTGGCGAGTATTTCTTTGATGGCGATAACTACAAGCAGGACGATCAATGTGTAGGCGCGCGGCACTTCATGAGGATGGATGATACCATAGACCGCCTGGCTGACGATCCAGATAGCTGCGAACAGCAGCATAGTTGCAACGATGGCGGCAGCTATGGGTTCCGCTTTGCCATGACCGTAAGGATGATCTTCATCGGCCGGTTCAGCGGCCACAACAATTCCGCGCCAGACGATGGCCGAACTGAATATGTCGGCAAGGGATTCGATGGCATCCGCAACGAGCGCATGAGAATGGCCCAATACCCCTGCGAAGAGCTTGGCAATTGTCAGCACAATGTTCACCACCATCCCCATGATGGTGACTCGCAAGCTCCGTTTTAGTCGCGTCTGTGGCACAAAGTTGTAGGCTGCATCCAAATGGTTGAATGCGGGTCTGAAGGACGGCTAGATCATGTGGCAGAACATAGCGTCCCGCAACTTGGGTTCAAACCAGGTGCTTTTTGGCGGCATGATTCCGCCTGCATCCGCGATGCTCATCAGATCCTCGATGCTGGTTGGGAACATCGAAAAGGCGCAAGCGTACTCGCCAGAGTCGACCAGTTTTTCCAGTTCTGCAACACCGCGAATCCCGCCCACAAAGCCAATGCGGGTACTGGTACGTGGATCGTCGATGGCGAAAATTGGAGCCAGAACAAATTTTTGAAGAAGAGTCACATCCAACTTCTCGACGGGATCTTTCGTGGCCGCGAAGTGAGGGCGGAAATGGAGTTCGTACCATTTTTTACCAATATAGAACCCTACTTCATGTTTTCGCGTTGGCTTGGAATGACCGCCTTCCTTAATGATGAAAACAGCATCGAGCTTTTCCAAAACCTGGGAAGGAGTGTTTCCATTTAAATCCTTCAAGACTCGATTATAAGGAAGGATTTGCATTTGGTTATGAGGAAAGATAACGGTCAGAAAGGTGCCGCTGTTGCTGGCGCCTCCCCTGGCTTTATAGACCCGGGCAGCTGCGGCAGAGCGATGGTGACCATCGGCGATGTACAGATTGGGGATTCGGGCAAACTCGGCCTGAATGAAATCAATCGTTTCCTTATCGCTGATTACCCAGGCGGAGTGGCGAACGCCATCTTTGGCAGTGAAGTCGATCTCGGGTTTCTCTTCAATCTTCCTGGCGACAAGTTCGTCGATGGCAGGATTCGCACGGTAGGTGAGAAAAACAGGGCCGGTTTGAGAATTCAAGACTTCTATATGGCGAACCCGGTCATCTTCTTTGTCAGGGCGGGTGAACTCGTGCTTTTTAATGATGTCTTCAAGATATTCCTGACAGCTGGCAGCGGCGACCAGGCCGACCTGGACGTGTCCGCCCATTACCTGACGATAAAGATAAAAGCAGGGCTGCGGATCCTGTTTTAAGGCGCCCTCGTCAATCAATCTGGAAAAGCTTTTGCGAGCCTGGTCGTAAACGGCCTGGGAATAGACGTTGGTGATGTCAGGCAGATCAATCTCCGGCTTGCTAACGCGGAGAAAGCTTAAAGGGTTGCCCTCGGCCATGTGTTTAGCTTCAGCAGATGACATAACATCATAGGGCAGTTCACAAATTTTAGCGGCCAATTCAGGTTTTGGGCGGAGCGCAGGAAAGGGTTTTAAAATAGCCATAAAAGCGAGGAAACGATAGGAAGGCTGGGGGGCAAACGCACGGAAAAAAGAGAGTGAGGGATATCCCCCGGACCTTTTGATGGAAAAACCGATCTTCTTTTGCCTTGCGCGTTCCGGCTAGGGGTGACTAAATATACTTACGTTAAGTGGGTAAATCCGCTTGTTATATAGATTCATTTATATAGAGATCCGTTTTGAAGACCGCATGAACAAGTTTCAACTGGTGAGGGCCGCTTGAGTCGACCTTTTTCTCCCCGTCAATCTCCTAATCCTGCTAATTTTACACGAGTAAATGGCAAAATCCGTGCCCGCGAAGTCCGGCTAATAGGCACTGATAATCATCAGCACGGAATCGTTCCGCTGGCCGATGCGCTTACCCTGGCACGCAATGCCGGGGTGGATTTGGTGGAAATCGTTCCGAACGCCACGCCCCCGGTTTGTCGCCTGGTGGACTTCGGCAAATACCGATACGAACTGGCCAAGAAGGAAAAGGAGCACAAGAAGCACCAGCACGCCAACAAGGTGAAAGAAGTGCAACTGAGCCCGAACATTGATCCGCATGACTTTGGTGTGAAGCTGACCCATGCGATCGACTTCATGTGTGAAGACATGAAAGTGAAAGTGACCCTGCGTTTCCATGGACGCCAGATGGCCCACAAGGAATTTGGATTCCAGCAGATAGAGAAATTTATCAAGGAAGTTACGCCTTACGGCCACCCTGATGCAGCACCGAAACTAATCGGCAAAGGAATCAATGTGATGTTGAGTCCTCTCCCGCGGAACAAAAGAGCCAAAAATCCAAGGCAGGCAGAACGCGAAGCAGAACTTGCAGCGGGAAAAGATCATCCGGATCCGGTGCCCATGGAAGATGACTCGGATGAAGAGTCCGGCGAAGATTCGGCGCGGAACAACAAAAAGAAATTTAATCCTGCCAACAAAACTGCAGGCGAAACAGATGCCTTGTCAGAATTGAATATCTGAGTTTCGACTTACTTTAAAAACGCGGCGAAAGCCGCGTTTTTTTATGCCCCGAAAGTGTTGACGATCATGTCGACGGTGCGTTCGGCAGAGCCTTTATTTTCCTCAACAATGGTTCGAGCCGCATTTCCGATGCTTTCTCGAAGAGCTTCATCGGAGAGCAACCTGGCTATTTGCTGCTCCAAGTCTTTTTCATCGCTCACCTGGATCGCGCCGTGCCTTTGGACGAGGGCGGAGGCTATTTTATCAAAATTCTCCATGTGAGGGCCGAAGAGAATGGGCTTGGCAAGAGCGCCAGGCTCAATCGGATTCTGGCCACCGGAAGCGGTCAGGCTTTTGCCGACAAACACGATTGTGGCAAACTCATAAAAATAGCGCAATTCACCGGTAGAATTGACGAGCAGACAATCGACTTCTCCGGGTTTTTTTGAAGTGGTGGCAGAGACTTCGCTGCGATACACGAAATTGATTCCTTCGCGCCTCAATACATTACCAACCTCTTTGCCTCTTTCGAAATGGCGGGGAACGAGAATCAGTTTCAAAGAGGGAAACTTCTGCATGAGATTCTTGAGAATTCGGGCCAGGATCAGTTCCTCACCATCATGAGTGCTGCCGGCGACGAGGAGGGGGGCATTTTCCGGGAAGCCGAGCTGGGAGAGCATGGTTCTGACATCGAGCGGCGATTTTTGAATGAGCTTTGCGGAATCAAATTTCAAATTGCCCACCACGTGAATGACTGGCCTGGGGAAACCAATGTCGGCTAATTTTTTGGCGTCCTCCTCATTTTGGCAACCGACGCCGGCAAAGCGTTGAAAGATGGGGCGGAAAAGAAAGCCGAAGCGTTTATAGCCACGATGGGAGCGAGGAGAGAGACGGGCGTTGACGAGGAAAACAGGTATTTCGCGGCGACGTGCCTCCCAGAGAAAATTGGGCCAGATTTCGGCTTCGACGAGCACAATGGCCTTGGGGTGGAACAAGGCGAGGGCGGTGCTGACATTCGAGGGGAAATCGATGGGATAATAAATTTTCTCGATGTGAAGAGGGAGTTGCCGGGCGAGTTCCTCCATGCCGGTGGAGGTGGTGGTGGATACGAGAATTTTGATGGCAGGCATTTTGGCCTCCAAGGCTTTGATCAACTGGGTGCAAACGTTGACCTCACCAACGCTAACGGCATGGAACCAGACGACGTTTCGATTGGTCACGGCCTGCTTGATTTTGGAGCTATAGGATCCGAAGCGCTGGCCAAATCCCTTTTTCCAGTTTCCCCGGCGCCACATTTTCAAAAAGTAGAAAGGGGAAGAGAGGAGAAAAAAGAACGTGAATAGAATGTTATAGACGACCCTCATTAAAAAACTCGGGCAAATCGTCAGGGAAAAAGCCGAAGGGAACAAGGAGATTGTCACACATTCGTGACGAGGAAAAAGGAGTTAGAGAATGAGCCCGGAAAAGACGAGCCGGAGAGCGGTAGGAAAAGAGAAAGAGGAGGCCAAATGAATGGCGCTCCTCAATGAGAGGCAAGCCTGGGACCAGAGGCAGGACGGACGTGGAGACAAGGAGTAGTCATTTTAAATCCCGCTCCTCGCCATCAGGCGCTGAGTGCGAACCCTGATCTGCTTCTGTTTTTCGAACTGAAGTCGAAGCTGGGCAAACTTTTCTTCGAATAATTCCGGAAGAAAGAGCAAGGGGAATGGAGTTTCCCATGCCAACCCTGCGGCTTCATTGGCAGCCTGACGGATGACCGGGCTCAACCCATTATCCAGGAAAGTGGTTAACTTGGTCCGGATAAGCCCGTTCTTCAAGAGTTCGAGGTCGCTCTGTTCGGTTTCTCGAAACGGCAATTCCTCATGGAAGGGGGTCTTAAACCTCTCCTCAAGTTGTTCGTAATATTTTCTTATGTTCACTGATCGTTCTTTCATTATTTGGTTTGTTGTGTTGGTTAAAAAATAAAAACCCCACGGTTACCTTGGCAACCGTGGGGTTTTTGAAAATTTCTTTTAGTTTATTTAGAAGATTCTCTCCACGGTTGCAACTGGCGCTATGCGCCATTGGGACATCCCTTGAAAGGAATGTGCCATTACCAGGCAGCATACGTTTTGTTGAATCGTTTTCTTCATACCAACGGCAGTATTAGGCCTTATATGGAGCTTTTTGTCAAAATCTATTTACCGGAAGACGCAAAGGGTTCCCAAGCTTCACTTTAGAAGAGAAAGGGAAAAGGAGTATGACCTTGACCCTTGGAACAATGAACTGTTGACTGGGTTGGGCACTCCATCTCCGGGACTTGTGAGGTACTTTTCGAATGTTACATTGATTTGTGGACAGTACGCTAACTACAACTGAATCGCGAACGCCGTTGCGCATGGTTCCGTGCGGAGCATGCAACGCTAAGAATTTTATTCCCGGGGATCTTCCCCCGATGGAGACGTTGCCATGCACGAAGTGCGGACACCCGGTGATGATTCCGGTGCGGATGCGGCAGTTTGAGTTGAGGGCAGTGATTGCATCAGGCGGAATGGGAACTGTCTTCAAGGCTTACGATCTTGCACTTACGCGCCATGTCGCGCTGAAGATGTTGAAGAAGGAGATGGCGGAAGATAAGGAAGTGATGGAAGCGTTTTATCGAGAAGCGAGGGCAAGCGCTTCCTTGAACCATACAAACATCATTCATATTTATACGTTTGATGAATACGAGCAGAAGCCTTACCTGGTGATGGAGTTGGCAGACCAGGGAAGTCTTGATAGTTGGATCACACGCGGAAGAGTTCCAGAATTAAACGTCCTTGATATCGGGATCAAGATGGCCTCGGCGCTCACCACTGCATTGAAGCATAACCTCCTGCATCGAGACATTAAACCCGGAAACATCCTGTTCAATAGCGAAGGAGAGCCGAAGCTGGTTGATTTTGGATTGGCGCGATCAGCCGAAGGCGATACCGAATACTCGGAAGATAACACCGTGTGGGGAACACCGGATTATGTGGCACCTGAAAAAATCAGACAGGAGCCTGAGACATTTCATTCCGATATGTACAGCCTGTGCGCAACGCTTTACCATGCACTAACCGGAAGGCCGCCGTTTGAAGCAGAGACCACGGAAGCGCTAGTACAGGCACACGTCGACCAACCAGTATTAGCCCCCATGGACCTGGTTCAAGACATCACGAAACAATCCAGTGATGCCATTTTGATCGGACTGAATAAGCTTCCCAAGGATAGATTTGCGACCTACGACGACCTGCACATGGCCCTGGAAGCGGCCAGGAGCCAACTCTTGATTCAGCGCTACAGCAGTGCGGAGGAATGATTTCTATTTTTGTGGCGGTGCTGGTTTGGTATTAGCGGTGGCCGGTTTTTCGGTTATTACTTTTGGGCCGAATCGAATGGAGAGCGGCTCCAGTTTCCCATCCAATTCCTTCGCGTAACCAGCGACTTCTTCCCCGACAAGGGCGTCATCGAAGGTGGTAATTCTTCCAGCCCTGGTGATTCTGGTTTCTGCCGTGATGTGAACCTGACGTTTCTTTTCTCCAGTCAAAGTCAGTGTTTTCGTTGCCTTGTCGATAGCAGCGATGTGTCCGCTAAAAGGGAGTTGCTTCACGGTGGAAGCCGGTTTTTTGGCAACCACGGTGGAAGTTTTATTGGTGGCGAGCGAATTGGTGGTGGCAGCCTGGAGGGCAAAGCTGGAGGCAGCCATCAAGATCACGCAGGCCACGGTCTTAGAAAAATTCATGAAAGAAGCGAAAACTGCGGAAGGTTATTTGGCAAGAATAAAAACAATTTCAGGATAGTGATGAAAAAGTGAGTAATATTAGGCGCATTGCATTGAGGCCGCGAGAGATCGCCCCACCTGGACGCCGCTTTGGCGGATTGTGACCGTTTTCGATTTAGAAATCTTCGGAGCCAAATTCTTCAGTGGAAGGGGAATCCATCGCTTCGGCCTGATCCAAAGCGGAGAGGAGTTCGCCTTGAAAGCGGGAGGAAAGGTTCATGGCCCAGCTTTGTTCATTCAACTGGTGTCCCTCATCAAAGCGTTCCATTCCTGACTCATCAGGAGAACCGAGTTGAATCCAGGCGCCGACGCGAATGTCGTTCAACACTTGAAGCAGCCACTGCATTTCTGAAAAGGAGATGGCGAGGAGAGAACCTTCCTCCCCTGCGCCAGAGAATTTTCTCACGCTGGTAAAAAACCCATTTAGCTTTTTTTTGTTTTCCTGTCGTTCTTCAATCAAAAGATCGTTGATAAACTGCGATTCCAGGTCTTTCTCAGGATGGACGGAGGTTTGGAAATGATTGGGAGGAACGAGCGGATACCTTTCGATGAGTTGGAAAAGAAGCGCCTTGTCCAGGGTACCCAACTGGAAGAAAAACTGATCCTTTTTTAAATGGACGAAGGTCACTGTTTATCCTGCTCCATGGTAGCGTGAAGACTGTATTGATGGAGTTGGTGGACATAATGTTCGGCCTTTTCCTTGCTGGTGCGCAGCAGAACGCTTTTGCCCTGATGATGGACTTCCATCATGTGTTGTTCGGCTTTTTCTTTGTTCCAACCAAATATCATTTGAAAAACGCGGGTAACAAATTCCATGAGGTTCACGGGATCATTCCAACAAATGACCAGGTATGAAGGCTCCAGGTCCTGAACCGGTTTCGTTTCCAGATCGGTCCCCGGAAGCGTAGTCGGCCTTTCAATGGCAAGTGGAGGCTGGCTCATTACGTTTGCTTAAGATTACTTCAGTTGGAGAAACTTCAAGAGGGTAAATTAAATCGCCCGAAGT
>JAQGOY010000240.1 GCA_028293375.1 Verrucomicrobiales bacterium
CGAAATGGCTTTTGTTAGAAACCATTATGTGGGCCGCAGTTTTCTCCAGCCGTCCCAGCTCATCCGCGATTTCAATGTCCGGGTAAAATTGAATTTGATCACCGAGCTGGTCAAAGACAAGCGGGTGATTATTGTTGACGATTCGATTGTCCGCGGCACCACCTGCAAGGCTCGCGTCAACAATTTGAAGGAAGCTGGAGCGAAGGAAGTTCATGTTCTTGTTAGTTGTCCCCCGCATATGAACCCGTGCGTTTACGGAATCGATTTTCCTGACCGAAGCAAACTCATGGCGGCCAATTATACGATCGATAACATTCGAAAGTATCTTAACGCCGATTCCCTGGGCTATCTTTCCCAGGCCGGTATGGTCAAAGCCACGGGGCTTCCGCATGACGGATTTTGCATGGCGTGCTACGATGGCAACTATCCGGTGAAGTATGATCCCCTGATGGATAAGCATATCATGGAGCGCCGCCGCTCGCGTTCGGAACTCCTGACCGATGGCATTATCGAGGAAGCATCCCAACCGAGGTTGCTCTAGCGAAAAATTACTTTCTGGCTATGGACACCCGGGAAGCACTGGTCGCTCTGAACATGGTGGAACACGTGGGCCCCGTGCGCCTTCGTCAGTTGCTGGAGCACTTCGACAGTCCCGAAGCCATCCTGAGAGCTACTCGACGCCAGTTGCTTTCCGTCAACGGCATTGGAGAGGAAATCGCCGAATCCATTGTTTCCTGGGAAAAACACGTAGACCTATCGGCCGAACTGCGAAAAGTGAGTGACTTTGGCTGCCACATCATCAGCCAGGATGATCCCGAATACCCTTCGGTTCTTAAAACCATCTACGATCCACCCATTGTTCTCTATGTAAAAGGGACACTCACCGAGAAAGATCAAAATTCTATTGCTGTCGTAGGCTCTCGCATGACCACGGCTTATGGAACCGAGACAGCACGAAAACTTTCTTACCAACTGGCTTATGCCGGGGTCACCGTGGTCAGTGGCGGAGCCCGCGGAATTGATACCGCCGCACACCAGGGCGCGCTCGCGGCAAACGGCCGCACTATTGCGGTGTTGGGAACCGGGATTAATATCGTATTCCCTCCTGAAAATGCGGCGCTCTATGAAAGAATATCAGCCTCGGGATGTATCATGACCCAATTCTGTTTCAACCGAAAGGCGGACAAACAAAGTTTCCCCATCCGCAACCGCATCGTGGCAGGGATGAGCCTGGGCACCGTGGTGGTGGAAGCCAACCTGACCAGCGGCGCGCTGATCACGGCCAACATGGCGGTGGACTACGGACGACAGGTTTTTGCAGTTCCCGGAAGGATTGATTCACCCCGCAGCAAAGGTTGTCACGATTTGATCAAAAAGGGAGCCAAGCTTTGCGAGGGCGTTGAAGATATTCTTACGGAATTCGAATATCTTTTCCCCGGCTCGAACAAGTCAAAGGGAAAAGGTGACCAGCAGGAATTGCCTTCGTTTACCCTTTCGGAAACTGAACAAAAAGTTTTTGACCTGCTCGAAGAGGAAAGGACAATCGATGAAATCATCCGCGCCAGCGGCCTCTCCTCCTCTACCATTTCGGTCACTCTCCTGACCCTGGAGATGAAAAAAATTGTGCAACAATTGCCCGGAAAAGTTTTTCGCAAGAATCGCTAGACTCTCGGTTTAAGATTGGTTCGCAATTCGAATTTGGTTTTGGAATAGTTCATGTATCGCAGTGAAGGCCCTCTACCATGAAGAATCTAACCGTTCAAAAGCGGATCGTTTATAGCTACCTCGCCCTGGTCCTCTTATTCGTCAGTTGCAGCGGCTATGCCTACATTCGCCTGAAAGAGATTCGCGCCCGAACAGCTGATATCTCCCAGGACGCCGTGCCGGGTATACGGGCTCTTCAGGAAATCCAGGTGCGCTCTCTTCAGAATTACGCTCTCACCTGCCGACGCCTTCTCTCGGAGAATACGCAGGGACAAAACATAATCCAGGAACTCCGGGCAAATAAGCTGCGGGTCGAGGAAGAGATTGAAAAATTTAAGAAACTCACAGGAGCAGGAGAGGAACAAAAGCTTTTTCAACAAATGAGCGCGGCTCGAAG
This sequence comes from Verrucomicrobiales bacterium, assembly GCA_028293375.1. Classification (GTDB taxonomy): domain Bacteria; phylum Verrucomicrobiota; class Verrucomicrobiia; order Limisphaerales; family JAQGOY01; genus JAQGOY01. Next base: position 2,102 of record JAQGOY010000240.1, read on the forward strand.
CGCTTATGTATCCAGCGGCCTCGAAGCACTCACCCTCATCGAACTCGGAAGCACTAACGAAGCACGCACTTTGATCACGACCACCGTGAAGGACACTTACGAACAATTCACCGTAGCCCTCGATAAGCTGGTGAAGTTTAATTATGATTTTACAGAACAGCGAGACGCGGAAATTGTCCAGGCGGCTACGAACACGGCCTCCAGCATTATTCTTCTGGTGGTTGTCGGCCTCATCCTGCTTGCCTTAAGCGGCATCAGCCTGGTTCGAAGCATTACATCTCCCTTGAACGAATTGGTGAATATTACCCGGATTTTTTCCACAGGCGATTTCACTCAAAGGGTGACACTTAAGAACAAGGACGAATTTGCAACGGTCGCCGAAGGAATGAACCGCATGGCGGATGATTTGAGTTTGCTTGTGGCTCAAATCCAAAAATCAGGGATTCAAGTCAATAACTCCACTTCTTCCATTGCCGCCACATCCAAGCAGCAACAGGCCACCGCCATGGAAATAGCCAGCACCACGACAGAAATTGGAGCCACGTCCCGGGAAATCTCTGCCACCTCCAAAGAACTGTTGCGGACCGTCAACGAGGTAACTTCAGTAGCGGAAGATACGGCCAGTCGTGCGGCCTCCGGCCAGGAAGGCCTGAACAAAATGGAAGAGACCATGCGCCACGTCATGGAAGCTGCGGCCTCCATCAATTCCAAATTGGCCACTGTGAACGAAAAGGCCGGGAATATTAATGCTGTGGTCATCACCATCACCAAAGTGGCTGACCAGACCAATCTCCTATCATTAAATGCCGCCATCGAAGCGGAAAAAGCCGGTGAATATGGTCGCGGATTTTCTGTCGTCGCCACGGAAATTCGAAGACTTGCGGATCAAACCGCCATCGCCACGCTCGACATCGAACAAATCGTTAAAGAAATGCAATCTGCAGTTTCCGCCGGTGTAATGGGAATGGACAAGTTTTCTGAGGAAGTTCGACGGGGGGCGCAGGAAGTTCACACGGTCAGCGCTCAACTTACTCAAATCATCAAGCTTGTTCAGGATCTCACTCCGCGATTCGAAGCCGTCAACGAAGGCATGCAGGCACAGTCCACGGGAGCCCAGCAAATCAGTGAAGCCCTCTCTCAATTAAGCGAGTCCGCGCAACAAACTGCTGATTCCCTGAAACTATCCACCCAGGCTGTAGGGCAATTGACAGAGGCCTCCGCGGGGCTTCGAACCGGCATTTCCAGGTTCAAGGTCGAAAATTAGGTATGCTCTTCGTTTCTCTCCAGGCCGGGCCTGATCGCTATGCTCTTCCAGCTTCGAGCATCGTGGAAATTCTGCCCTACATTGACTTGCGTGCCCTGGCGCTTAACGATCCCCTGGTCGCCGGCGTCTTTCAGTATCACCAGGAAGTGGTTCCCGTAATTGATCTCCATTTCTTCTTTACGCACCGGCCTGCGGAAAAGAGGCGGAGCACGCGCATTGTTTTAATTCAGTTGAAAGGAAAAAAGATATTGGGCCTGCTGGCCGAAGGGGTTACTCAAACCCTGACTTTTGAAGAAAAAGCAACGCAATCCCCTTCGGTGGATTTTGAAAGCGCGAGACATCTCGGCGCCGTGATTCGTGACGAGAAAGGATATATCCAAATTCTAAAGCCTGAATTTCTCGTGCCCGCTCAATTGCTTTCCGCCACTGGTTTATCGTTGGAACCTCATGCATCTCCAGCCATTTGAATTTCTGCTCCACGAAAAAATGGGCCTGGACTGCCAGACCCTCGGTTCGCATGTCGTGCTTCGATTTGTTCAACAGCGAATGGCCGAGCTTGAGATTGATTCTTCAAACGATTATTTAAATTTGTGTCATACCAACCCGGATGAGCTAAAACTGCTGGTCAGTTCTGCAACCGTTCAGGAGACGTGGTTTTTCCGGGACAAGGGATCTCTACCCGCGCTGCATGCTGCTCTTTTGAAACTCACCGCCAGCTCGTTTGCTCCTAGAATATTGAGTTTCCCCTGTTCCACCGGCGAGGAACCTTTCTCCATCGTCATGGGACTGGATTTGCTAGGCTTCGATATCTCCAGCCTGCGAGTCGATGCCTGGGACATCAACCCGCGTGCCATCGACGCAGCAAACGCCAGCCTTTACGGCAAAAACAGTTTTCGCGGGTCTGACCTTGGTTACCGGAGCCGCTATTTTTCTGAAGAAGAAAATCATTTCCGATTAAGCTCCAGCATTCGGGAAAAGGCGCATTTTAGACTGGCCAATGCGACAGAACTCCCGGCTGCTGATTTTCGATCCTGCTTCCATGCGGTCTTTTGCCGCAATCTATTAATCTATTTAAGCCCAGCGTCTCAGGATCGTGTTCTGCGAAACTTGCTTTTCATGCTTCACCCCGAAGGCATTTTATTTGTTGGATCTTCGGAAACCTCCATTCCGTTGAATTACGGATTGTATCCAGTCCCCGAGAAGATGTCTTTCGGGTTCAAGCAATCCAAAGCGGAGGTTCCGAAAAGAAAGCCGTTGCCAATTGCACTGCGAGTAACCCCATTGTATGAGCCTGTTCCACCAGCGCGCGCAATCCCGGTTCCCGTTCGCCCCGCCCCTTTAACCACCCAGGAATATCTAACCAGGGCTTCCCAACTGGCCAATTCCGGCCAGTTCCAGGAAGCCGAAACGATTTGCCGCAGCTTGCTTGCCAAAGGCGTCAATACTCCCGAACTTTGGAATTTGCTCGGTCTCACTGCTGACGCGCGAGACCGCAAAGAAGAAGCATGGAAATCTTACCGGAAAGCCCTCTACCTTGACCCTTCGAATTACGAAGCCCTGGCTCAGATTACCTCACTCGCCCACGTACTGGGGAAAGCCACGGAGGCATTGCAATTCGAAAAAAGGTTGAAGAAATTGAAACCTGAACAGTTATGAATGCTTCTCCTTCCACTTCTATTAAATCCAGATGTTGGATGACAGAGGGGGTATGGGGAAATGCATCCTGCCCCAAACTGGAAGCAGCAATCCATTGCCGAAATTGCCACGTCTATGCAGATGCCGCCGCTTCGCTTCTGGAACGCCAATTCACCACCTCTGAACAACAGGAGTGGAGCAGGAACTACCTGGACGCCAGGGAAGTCGTTACCGCAAAGAAAGTCTCAGTCGTCGTCTTCAGAATCGGGACTGAGTGGCTTTCCATTAAGACCTCCTATCTGACCGAAATCTGCCCGGAACGCGCTGTTCATGCTGTCCCGCACAAAGACAGAAAAATCCTTCAAGGACTCACCAACATCAGGGGTGAATTGTTGATTTGCATTAATCTTGCCCAGTTGCTTCAACTCGGCGCCTCGAGTCAACCTGCTGTGTCCCGGCGATTTCTCGTTCTTCAGCACCTGGGCAAAAAGCTTGTTTTTTGCACGGATGAGGTCACCGGGCTGCGCGACGTCAGGGATACAGACTTGAAGCTGCTCCCCATCACCGTTTCCCAGGCCACCGGTAGCTTTGCCCGGAGCGCCTTTGACTGGAATGAACGAACCGTCGGCATCCTTGATGCGGAACTTCTTTTCTTTACAGTGGAAAAACACCTGGGATGACCGACAAACCAAAAAAAGATTTAAGCCAGCTTTCCATGATGGAACTTTTCCAGATGGAAGCCGAAGCCCACTGTGAGGCCATGGTTTCAGAATTGCTTGCTCTGGAGAATACGGCAAATGCCGAGGTTCCACTGGCCAATCTGATGCGCGCGGCTCACTCGATTAAAGGAGCCGGGAGAATGGTCGATATCCCGGCAGTTGTTAGAGTCGCCCACGCCATGGAAGATTGCTTCGTCAATGCGCAAAAAAAAGACTTCCACCTCGCACACGCCAGCATCGATCAATTGCTCAAAGGCACCGATTTAATAGTCAACATTTCAAAAACTCCAGAGAATGGACTCCAACAGTGGCAAACCACACGCAAACCGGAAATCGATTCTTTTTTGACCGGTCTGCAACAATCTTTAGAAGAGCCCGCACCAATGACTCCGGCTCCTTCGCCTCAACCTCGCTCCTCGCTGGAACAAAAAAGAACAGCGATTTTGGAAGCACAAGCTTCCATCCCTTCGCTTTCCCAGGCAACTCCCGCTCTATCCACGGATGAGGCAACCATTTTAAGTCCTAATCTAAAGGAAAACGACCGTTTCCTGAAAGTCACCGCAGATAATCTCAATCGGTTGCTGGCTCTCTCCGGCGAATCTCTGATTGACAGCAAATGGTTGAACCCCTTCTCCCATTCGTTGCAGAAGCTTAAACAACTTCATTGGCAAATTCACAAATCGATAGATGCCATCCTGGAAAAAAGCGTTAACCCGGAACTCCTGCCTTTCGGCGGGGATCTCCTCTCGATCCGCAGGCAGATTCAGTCCTGCCACGAGATACTTGGAGCAAAACTGGAAGAACTCGAAGTCCATGACCGGAAAACCACGAATCTCTCCGACAGGCTTTATCGACAAGCGCTTGCCTGCCGCATGCGTCCATTTAGCGATGGGATAACTGGCTTCCACAGGATGATTCGTGACATCGCCCAGTCACTGCAAAAACAGGTTCAATTTAAAATCGCAGGGCAGGAGGTTGCCGTTGACCGCGACGTCCTGGAGAAATTGGAAGCCCCGCTCACGCACTTGCTCCGCAACGCCATCGATCATGGAATCGAATCGCCTGATGAACGATTGAAACAGGGAAAACCGATAGCAGGTTCCATCCGTGTCGAGGCGCAACATAAAGCTGGAATGCTGATGATTACCGTTATTGATGACGGCCGGGGAATCGATTCCGCGCACCTGAAGGAAGTCATCGTTGAAAGAAAACTAGCCACCGGGCAAATGGTTGCCGCGATGTCCGAAGCTGAAATTTTCGACTTTCTTTTTCTGCCGGGATTCTCCCTTCGCTCCACAGTAACGGAGCTCTCCGGCAGAGGTGTCGGGCTTGACGCTGTCCACTCCATGATCAAAGGATTGCGCGGCGTTGTGAGGATATCGTCGGAACCTGGAAAGGGCAGTCGATTCCAGATGCAGCTTCCTCTCACCCTGAGTGTCGTTCGCACCTTGCTTGTTTCGGTTTCAGGTGAACCTTATGCCCTGCCCCTCGCTTATCTCTCCAGGACAGTGAAAATTCCGAAGGGTGAAATATCGGTCATGGAAGGGAAGCCTCATTTTAGGCTGGATGAGAAAACACAAATTGGGCTGGTCCAGTTGGCAGAGGTATTGGGCCTTCCGGAAACCACTTCTGCTTCTGCTGATATTTCCGTCGTCGTGATCGGTGAAGGAGCGTCCGCATGCGGCCTCATCGTCGACTCTTTTCTTGAAGAGCGTGAATTGGTTGTTCAACCTCTGGACCGGAGACTGGGGAAAGTCAAAGATATTGCTGCAGCTGCTCTTTTGGAAAACGGCGATCCGGTGCTGATAGTGGACGTGGATGACCTGATTCTATCCGTTCGAAAATCAATCGCTGCAGGACAACTCCACCGGGCGGGGAGATCTTCTCTTCCTTCCACTTCCACCAAAATATCCAGGATTCTTGTCGTCGATGATTCCCTTACGGTTAGAGAATTGGAACGAAAACTCCTCGAAGCCCGCGGCTATCAGGTCGACGTCGCTGTCGATGGCATGGAAGGCTGGAATTCTCTTCGGACGACTCACTATGATTTGGTTGTTACAGATGTGGACATGCCTCGCATGGATGGCATCGCACTGGTCACCTTGATTCGAAAAGACAGTCGCTTTCAAGAACTTCCCGTGATGATCGTTTCCTACAAAGACCGGGAAATCGATCGCCAGCGAGGACTGGACGCCGGAGCAGACTACTATCTGACCAAAGGGAGTTTTCACGACGAAAGCCTGGTGAAGGCAGTGGACGATTTGATAGGACCCCCGCATTCATGAATATTGCCATAGTTAATGATTCTCCTATGGCTTGCGAAGCCCTTCGGCGCGTTATTGTGTCCAGTGGAATGCATCATATCGCCTGGATGGCAACGGATGGGAACTCCGCGGTGGAACAAACCCAAAAACTGCTCCCGGATCTAATCCTGATGGATATGATCATGCCCGTAATGGACGGCGTTGATGCCACCCGAATCATCATGTCAGAGACTCCATGTCCGATTTTGGTTGTCACCGCCAGTGTCGACGCCAATTCAAACAAGGTTTATCAGGCGCTCGGTTTTGGCGCCATGGACGCGGTCAATACCCCCGTTTTAAACTCCGCCAGTTCTCCTGCCGCGAGCGGAGCTATACTTCTCGAAAAAATCTCAATCCTCGGAAAATTGTTCCAGGATCCTCCCCCCCGATTATCCAAAAAAGAGCGATCCACTTCGCAAACCGGAGTCAGGGAGCCGTTGATCGTGATTGGCTGCTCCGCAGGGGGTCCTGCTGCCCTCAGTCAGGTTCTTTCTTCGCTCCCGGCTGACTTTAATTACCCCATCGTGATAATCCAGCATCTCGATTCGGAATTCGCCAGCGGCTTATGTCAGTGGCTCGCGAGCAAATGTCGAATTCCCGTGAACATTCTTCATGCAGGGACTCATCCCGAGAAGGGCACCGCACTCCTCGCTGGCACAAATGACCACCTGGTTTTGAGAGAAGATGGTCAGCTCTATTATCAGGATACTCCTATTGACCTCCCCTACAGACCCTCAGTTGATGTCTTTTTTGAAAGCGTTGCATTACATTGGAAAGGGTCGATTCTGGCCGTAATTCTCACTGGCATGGGCCGGGATGGCGCCCTCGGGACAAAAGCGATCCGTGATGCCGGAGGTCACACGATCGTTCAAAACAAAGAAAGTAGTTTGGTTTTTGGAATGCCAAAAGCTACTATAGCACTGGGCGCGGCGGTTGAAATACTGGCTCTGAACGATATTGGTCCTGGAATTTGTTCCTGGGCATCAGCGTTGGGCACTCGGCCGATTCCAATTTCCAAATCAAAACATAAATAATTTATCGAAATCCAACTCATGACCGCACCCGCTGTTTTTCAACCCTGCATGGTTCTACTGGTCGATGATCAGGCCATGGTGGGCGAAGCCGTGCGGCGCCATCTGGCCAACCTTCCTGATATCGATTTCCACTTTTGTGCGGACCCCTATCAGGCGCTGGCTATTGCGCTTCAAATCAAGCCTTCTGTAATTTTGCAGGACTTGGTGATGCCCGGAATCAGCGGCTTGGAACTGCTGTCTCATTATCGAGCGAATCCCTTGGTTTTGGATGTTCCAGTCATCGTCCTTTCAAACACCGAAGATCCTGCCATCAAAAGTGAGGCTTTCAGCGCTGGCGCCAATGATTATCTTGTTAAGCTTCCTGACAAAATAGAACTCATCGCCCGCATTCGGTATCACTCGAAAGCCTACCAAACCCAATTGCAGAGGGATGAGGCCTACCGCGCATTGCGCGAAAGCCAGCAACAACTCGGCGACAGCAATATTGCCTTGATCTCCCTCAATCAAAAGCTGGAGGAAGCCACGCGCTCAAAGTCCGAGTTCCTGGCCAACATGAGCCATGAAATCCGCACTCCCATGAACGGTGTCATCGGTATGACCACCCTACTTTTGGACACCCAATTGTCCGACGAGCAGAAGGATTTTGTCGAAACTATCCGTTCCAGTAGCGATTCACTATTAACAATTATTAATGATATTCTGGATTTTTCCAAGATCGAATCCGGGAAGCTCGATCTTGAAAATGCTCCCTTTGACTTGCGCATTTGCATTGAGGAGTCCATGGAACTTCTTGCCCCCAGAGCCCTGGAAAAGAAGATCGATTTTGCTTATTGGATTGAAGAGAACGTTCCGACCAAAGTAACTGGAGATCCTACCAGGCTTCGGCAAATTTTTATCAACCTCCTGAGCAACGCCACCAAATTTACCAGCCGAGGCGAAGTGGTGTTGGAGGTTCGCAGGGCTTCTCCAGAACAAATGAACAACGGGGCGGCCTATAAATCGCCTTCCCTCGGGCTTCTTTTCTCCGTAAGGGATACAGGAATCGGAATTCCTGAGAATAAACTGGACAGGCTTTTCAAGTCGTTCAGCCAGGTTGATAGCTCCACCACTCGGAACTTTGGCGGCACTGGACTCGGACTCGCCATTTGCAAACGTCTCGCTGAATTAATGGGTGGAGAAATTTGGGTCTCCAGCGTTGAGGGAAAAGGTTCCATCTTTCATTTTACCGCAGCTTTGGAAGTCGATTCCACTCACGCCGATCTCACGGGTCTCATTGGGATTTCCGGCCTCAAGGGAAAACGCCTCCTGATTTTGGAAGATAACGCCTCTAACCTTCGCATCCTCTCTGCCTACGCCAACTCCTGGGGCATGCACGTCAGCGGCGCCTCTTCGTCTGAAGAAGCGATGGAACAGCTTGAAATCGGCAATTTTGACGCCGTCATGGTTGAATACCAGTTCAACGAATCGGTCCCGACTAAAACAGACGTGACAGTGACTGAATCCACTCCCGCCAGGGCGTCTTCTTATTCGGGCCGGGAGCTGCTTCGGTGCCTGCGTCAAAACACCGCTTTTGCTTCCGTGCCAGTCATCCTCCTTTCTTCCATCCGCCTTGGATCGATCATCGAAGAACTGGGTCCATTTTCCATTTCTGCCTATATTTATAAACCAATCCGGAGGTCGGCCGTTCTCGAGGCACTCACCCATGTGTTTCACAAAGCCCGGGAAACAGGAGATGTGGCATCTGCTGACTCCAGTGACGAATTAAATGCTTCTTTGCCCCTTCGCATTCTCCTCGCTGACGACAACGCCATCAATCTCAAGGTTGGTCAGGCTTTTCTCACCAAAATGGGCTACGAAATAGATGTGGTGACCAACGGCGCGGACACACTGGAAAAATTAAAAATTCATCCCTACGATATTCTTTTTCTCGACGTGCAGATGCCGGGAATGGACGGTTACGAAACCGCCAGGAAGATATGCCGCCAATTTAAGCATACTCGTCCCCGCATTATTGCCATGACTGGCAATGCCATGCAGGGGGATCGTGAAAAATGTCTCGAAGCCGGTATGGACGATTACATCACGAAGCCTGCACGGCCAGCCGATCTAAAAGCCATGCTGCTTAAATGGGGAGAGTCCCCGATCCCTGCCAAGTCCTGACTGCCGCTTCGTTGACGAACTTCAAACAGCAACAATAACGGCATAGTTTCTTTTTCCCTTCCTCAACAGAATGTACTTGTTAAAAAGCAGGTCCTCCAGGGAAACCATGCGCTGGATATTGCTCTCCCGCAGGTTATTGATGTAAACGCCGCCGCCTTCCACGTCCTTTTTTGCCTGCCCTTTGGATGCTGCCAGTCCGGAGTGGACCAGCAACTCCGTAAGCCCAATCCCCGGTTGTGTTAGCTTTCCGGAATCGATCTCTTTGGAAGGAACTTCGCCCGCCACGTCCCTGAAGAGGTCTTCAGAAATTCCATCCAGTGCGCCTCCGAATAATATCTCACTGGCCTTGATTGCGTCCAGGGTTCCCTGGTTTCCATGGATAAGATCTGTCGCCGCCATGGCCAGCGCCTTATGAGCGGTACGAAGCTCGGGTCTTTCCTTGTGCTGCTGCTCCAGCGATTCTATTTCTTCCCTGGTCAGGAAAGTGAAGTATTTCAAGAATTGAATGACGTCGCGATCATCAACGCGAATCCAAAATTGGTAGAACCTGTAAATACTCGTTTTTGCCGGATCCAGCCAGATTGCACCCGCTACGCTTTTACCAAATTTACTTCCGTCAGCATTGGTAATCAGAGGCAGGGTAAGTCCGAACACATGCGCTCCCAGTTTCTTCCGGCTCAGCTCGATACCCGCCGTGATGTTGCCCCATTGATCACTGCCGCCGATCTGCAACTCGCAATTCAATTCCTTTCGCAAGTGGTAAAAATCAAACGCCTGCAACAGCATGTAGCTGAATTCCGTGTAGCTGATGCCTGTATCCCTGTCCTCCATTCTTGATCGAACACTCTCTTTTCCCACCATCATGTTGACCGAAAAATGTTTTCCTATATCCCTCAGGAAATCCAGGAAACTGACTGCCGCTGTCCACGAAGCATTATCCACCAATCTTGCAGGATTTGCTTTGGTTTCAAAATCAAGCAGCTTTGCCAGTTGAATTTTGACCTGGGCAATATTTTGATCCAATACTTCCCTTGTCAGTAATTGTCGCTCAGCACTCTTTCCACTCGGGTCGCCGATCGATCCCGTGGCGCCGCCGGCAACCGCGATGGCGTGATGGCCCAGCAGCTGAAATCGCCTCAGGGCAAGCAGTGGCACCAGGTTCCCCACGTGCAGCGAGTCTGCGGTTGGATCGAATCCGGCATAGAGGGTGATGGCGCCTTCCGTAACTTTTTTGAGAAGTTCTTCTTTATCGGTGCAGTCCGCGACGAGTCCGCGCCATTCAAGCTCTTCAATTATATTCATCGAAGGCAGAGTTATGAGCTAGAAAGAAACTTCACCTCAAGCTCATTGTTTCGTATTCACCGGTTCCGGCTTTCTCCCGGCGGCCCGAATCAGGGATGGAAACCTGGCTCGAAGCTCAGCTAAAAATCGCTCGCATTCTTTTTGAAGCGCAAAACCGTCTGGCCTCTCATTTCGCTTTTTCAACGCCCACTTGCATAGACTTCGATGCTGAAAAAGGATTTTTCCATCGAAATCGTTTTGATACATGACCCCCTCTTTCTTTACCACGGAATGGGAAATCATCGCATACTGGTCACCCAGTTTTTCCATGGCAAGATGGTAAGTCTCTTTATCCCCATGCAGGTGTTCGTAAAGAAAATCCGATTGTTCATTGAACCAGAGCGCCAGGCGCATGCTCTTCCAGTGGGATTTCTTGTTCACCACAATTTGACCACTCTCAAACTCCATCCCCGGAGGCCTTTTTACCTCTGCGCAATTCCAAACAGCATCCGCTCTCGCTTCCCGAATAATGTCTGGCCAGAATATCGCTCCCGTCCTCAAATAGTCGTTCGCACTGAATAAAAACTCGGGGTTTCGAACGGGCACATTGTCCGCATCCAAAAAAAGAACTTCCTGAAAACCGGAATGAACAATCGAATAAGGCTTTAACTCCCATCCTCCCATTTTGCGAACCGGATACTTCTTTTGAACGACGGATGCATCCAATATCCGGACATTGAAAGGCGCCAGGAGCTTTTCCATTCCTGCAAATTTTTCTTTGGAGTTTAAGATCCAAAGCTCAATCGGCAACTGACAACCCAAATGGCGCAATATCCGGATACAAACCCAGGCATTCGGAAAATAGGTGGCGCCTCCTCCGCAAATCACAATTCCTTTCCCTACCCCACTATTGGCCTCCATCACCTCAAGGTCTTTCAGAAAATAATTTAGCGCTCTTCGGAAACTCGAAAGGGACAGTTTCTGCTTGTCGTAAGAGCTGATCTTCGTTTTTTGAACGGCTTTCTCGCAACTCTTTCGGTCCGCCATTGAAAGTCGCTCACACATTCCTCCTCGAAAATAGGTCAGCATCCTCTCCACCACCTGGCTGGATTCAATGAGATCCATGCAGGCTGGCAAACTCCCTCTCGTGGTCAGGCATAGATGGTTTTCACCATCGCGATGATCCCCATCTCCCAGCGGCCACGTCCTGTCCCTCCAACACCCTCCAGATGAACAGCAATGCAACGCTCCCTGGGTGTGAATGAATTGATGATGCGGATAAGCCTCCCAATTCGCCGGTTCTCTTCCTCCCGCTATCACCACGCAAGCCCTTGGCGCTCCTTCAATCTTCGTTTCGACTGCCGCCGCCAAATGCATAAGCCCCGTCACTCCGCAAAGCACTCCCTGTGCGTGATAAACCAACCTGACCAGTTGCCGAATATCAGTCTTGCCTCGCAAGTCGATGGACCCTTCTATTTTTGGGTGGTGATGACCCACATCCCCGACTTGCACGAATTGCACTTGCCCCTTTAACCGGTCAACCACTTCCTGGTATCTTTGGGAATCCCACCACTTGATGGTGATGTCGTGTTTTCCACCCGCCGCAATTATCCAGAAAGGAACTTCCCGCCGCGTAAGCTCATAGACTTGCGAATACCAGCTTTTTTCCAGACTTGAGAGCTGAATGTCGCCTTTGAACGCAGTTGGTTCTATCTGAAGTCCCAGGTTCTCATTCAGGAATTTCACAAAACCGTGCATACAGTGATATGGACGGGTATTCGCGTGATTGATCAAAGGATAATGACAATCGAGAGTAGAGACTCCTTTCGCTCCCTCTTTCAAAGGAGTGATGTGGGGATTATGATCCCATACGGCTGCGCAGGGCGAACGAACATCCGTCACAAACTGTCCGGGATAGCAAGCATGCAAATCCCGAAGGGCTCCGGTGAGCATGACGATATCTCCAAGCGAGTAGCCGCACCGCAAAATGATTTTACGCTGAGGACTCACCGTCGGGGGCATTTTAGAAAAAGCCAGGAGAACTATTTCTTATTTGATAGAGCAGCCCCGCTGGGGCTGGGGGTTGGCGTCGTCGGAGACGTGGATGGTGAAGGAGACAGTGTCGGGTCTCCGTCATTCAAAGTTCTGGTTGATGATGGCCTTGGGCTGAAAGAAGAGAGCCGATTAATCCGGCTACGCTTTAATTCAATATTCGTCTTCATGATTTGCTCATTGCTTTGGAAATCTTTGCGTAGATTTCCCTTTTGATTTGATCCTGCGTTTTCCTCGAAGAAACGCGGTATTCCCGCGGCTTTCTATTTCGAAAAAGTTTTTCCCAGAGCTCCATACAGCTTTTAGACAAAAAACGCTCCTTCATATTATCGGTTATCCTTTTCAAGGCCTTTAAGAATTTTAATGTAAATTTTCTTCACGCGATGACTCATCGTGTAGATTCGTGCCGGCGACAATTTTAACCCCTTAGAGATCGACTTCACTGGCGTCTCTTTGAGACAGTAAAGGTCAAATACCTGGAAATGTCGCGGATCCACTTCCAGCTTTGTTTTCTCCAGGGCCGCGTCTATCAGATTTTGTTCCCACTCTTCGTTCCACAGTTTTTCCAACTCCAGGTCCGGTTGAGTCGATTCCACTTCTTCATCCCGCCCGTTGTGGGTTGTAACAACGAGCGGGACACCCCGCTTATCCTCCGAGCGACGTTTACGAAGCTGGTCCGCAATTTTCCATCGAGTGATTGTCATCAGCCATCCCTTGAATGAACCGCCTTCCCGGTATTGGAAATCGGGCATTTTCCTGGAAACCGCGATCACAGTTTCCTGCACGACATCCTGAGCTTCCTGGTCCTGAAGGCCGGCCTTTAAGGCAATGCTGTAAATGAGCTTCCAATAGGTCTGAAAGAAGTCATTCCAACTGGAGTCATCACTCCAGTCTCGAAGTCGACTCAACAAACTTTGGCGTGTTGGAATTAAATCCACTCGTTCTGATTGCATTCCATATATAATACGGAGCGAGTTGGTCGATTCTTTCAATAAATCGCAAAAATTTACCGATTTTCTTCTGTTTCCCTCTTTTTAACCCACCTGGCATGATATTCCCAGGCATACAGGTCTCTTTCCTTTTTAAGCTCCCTCAACTGAGCCACGTGCCAGGATTTCAAATAAGCTCCGGTCCGTCGCCCATCAGCAGGCATGGCGTAGTCGGGGATCCTGGCCGATTTTCCTGATGCTTGAACTTCTCCGCCATTCCCCGAGAGCAAATAAGCTTGTTCGACCTTTTCGGTTGAAAAGGGAAGGTCTGGCATGAAAGACCAACGACCAACCCAGGCTCCTGCCCTTCCGTCATCCCAAACTTCGATCATGTTTGAACTAATGAATTTCCCATAATGCAGCCATGTTCCAAAATAAACCGGCGGACCCAGTATCTCCCCCGTAGATAAGTCCCACAGCCTGGCTCCCCCATCCCGGCAAACCGTTAACAGACGATTGCTTGGTACATCTATTCTTACGTCATAAACCTCGTCGGGATGACGCATTGGAAGAGTCA
>JAQGOY010000267.1 GCA_028293375.1 Verrucomicrobiales bacterium
TCCCCCCGGGTTTGTGATCGAATGTCATCCACGAACTTTGTCGTTCTGGAATCCATAATGTGACGGACTCCCTGTGCCTGAATGTGGCTGCGTTTTGATTCGCTGCAGGTGGCAAACACTTCTGCACCAACCCGGAGCGCCAGTTGAATGGCGGCCTGTCCCACTCCTCCTGCGGCGGAATGAATCAACACCCGGTCCCCCCGTTTGAGTGCAGCCAGGTTAATCAGTCCATGCCACGCGGTAAGAAAAGCAATAGGAATTGTTGAAGCTTCGTGCCAGCTCAAATTTTTGGGCTTCAAAAATACAAAATCCTCTGTGGCATTAACCAGGCCATTCAGAGCGCAAGGAACGAGACCTGCAACAACCTCATCGCCAACCGAGAATCGAGCGACATTTTCACCAATAGCCACAACTGTTCCGGCGCATTCCATCCCGAAACAGCCAGGCATTTCATCCTGAAACATTCCGAGCGCACGAAGAACGTCCTTAAAGTTCAAACCAGCAGAGGCAACTTTGATTTGAACCTCTTTTGCTCCAGGTAAAGTGGTTTCCGTTTCCCCATATTCCAAAGTTTCAAAAGTTCCAGTTTCTTTTTGGGAAAGCGCAAAGGACAAATCGTTGGTTCTCTTGTTTCCAACCCGCTCAAGCTGACTTAAATAACGCTTGCCCGATCTGATCGCAACTTCACGTTCGTCTTGCGACGCCAATAGTTCCTCAATTAAGAGTGAAATTTCCTTTTCATCCCCACATCCCAGGTCGATTTCCACGACCTGAAGGAATCGATTTTCGTTTGCTGCTGCCTTTGCCAGGCCCCCCAGCCCTCCGAAATTCAGTTCAGGTTCATCCGCAGGTACTACCCATTTTGCCAAACAGGTAACAATGCAAAGTCGATACGATTTGCCAGTGGGCAATGACTGAAGGAGGTTCAATAAATCCAAACTAGCGGCCAAAGCATTTTCGGCCTTATTACTCAGACTTTTCTGTGGTGGGGGCAGATAAACAATTCGCGCTTCATGAATCGTCGACAGGCCGGATAATTTCACTATGTTGCAGCCCGAATCTTTTAATTTATTCGTGATGACCTCTTGTAATGGGCATTCATGACCCGCAACCACCCAGTTCTGCTCGCCTTTAGTACAAGCCGAGTATTGGAGGCTGCTTTCTTTCCATTTCAATTCATAAGAGAGCCGCGAGAATTTGGGTTTGGTCTTGCTATTCACTTTTCGACTTGTGAAACCCCTAACAGAGGCAACCCATTCTCCCTTGGCGGTATATAACCTAAAATCTGCCTTGATCTGGCTATTCGTCATCTCAAGAACACTAGCGTGGCACCACCCTGAAGAAGGCATGCATTGGACGACCTCAACATGTTCAATCGCCAGCGGCAAGTACGTGTCTTCTGCTTCGGGAAATAGCGCGCCGAGAGATTGAAAGCACCCGTCCAGCATTGCTGGATTAATCAGGTATTTCCCATTTTCTAAATTATGAATTCCTTCAATTCCAGCCCAGGCCTCATCGCGTCCCGAAGAAATGAAAGACAAGGTTCTGAAAGCTGCTCCATAGGTCAGCCCCAACCGCTCAAACCCTTTATACACTTCCTTCTTGTCGACGGACTGAAAGAAACCCCATTTTGCATCCTCGGGGTTAACCGCCGATTCGACAAAGGTAGTGGCCTTTTTCAAACGACTCGAAAAATGAAGTTCCCATGTTGAAACCTGTTTTGTACTATCACATTTGCCAAATATCTCCAGTAGGTACTGCTCCGGCTTTTCTGTTCGTAAATGTGTTTGCAGCGCTATCGGTCCCGATAAGCACAACGGACGATGAATAACCCCGTCAGACATCGATAGCTGGTCTTGCTTCAAATGAATCCGTCCGGCGGCAAGCGCCATTTCAATCCAGCCGGCGGCTGGCATGATCGGTGTCCCTTCGAATCGATGATCCCCCAGTATGCCAAACTTTCCTTCTGGAAACTGCTTTTCAAACGCCAGGATGGAGAGGGGGGTCGAAAGCCTGTAGCCGAGTAAAGGATGCTCTTCTTTGGTTAAGTGATCCGCCCTTCGTGAAAGTAAAGGTGTCACCCAATATTTCTTTCGTTGAAAACAGTAGGTTGGCAAACTCACCCGCACATAGTTGTCGCCCTGGTAGAAGGATTCCCAGTCGCAGTTTTCGCCTTTTACGACTCCTTGAGCCAAATTCAAGAGTTGCTCACGCGATACCGAATTCCGCAATGGCATTTTGGTGGACGGATTTGAAGTGGAATGGCTTTTACCGCTAAAGTACGCCGAGTCCGGAATTCCCTCTACGAAAAGACCCAATGCTTTAGCGAACTGGCTTTTGGTATCTTCCACTATCGCTACGCGATGATCGAAGACAAATCGACCGGTATTTGCGGTGAAACAAATCGCTCCCAACTGCTCTTCCTGAGCGTCCTGCAAGAAAGTTTGAAACCTGGCGGCCAACTCCTGCAATGCTGAAAAATTGCTTGCACTAAGAATTAATAATTGAGGGCTCTTTTCGCTGGCAATACTCTTCCGAACTGGGGCCGATTCCAAAATTACATGCGCATTCGTTCCACTTAAGCCGAAGGCACTCACACCCGCACAACGACGTTCGGCTTCCCACCTCACCGATGCGGTGGGTATTTGAAAAGGTGTTTCGCTCCAGGAAATATGTGGATTGGGTAGCTTGAAGTGCAGGTGTCTAGGCAATTCCTGATTTTTCAAGGCCAGGATTACTTTAATGAGTCCTGCGATACCAGAGGCGGCTTCCAGGTGTCCGAAATTTGTTTTAACGGAACCAATCCATAGCGGGTCGACCCGGTCCGAAAACACCGATTTCACGGCTCCCAATTCGATAGGATCGCCCAAAACAGTGCCAGTCCCATGCGCTTCCAAATACGAAATGTCGGCGGGCTTTTTACCTGCATCGGCCAGGGCTGACCGGAGCAATTGTTCCTGCGCCTCTTCACTTGGCACCATTAGTCCACTGCTGGCGCCGTCATGGTTCACCGCAGACCCTGGGATAACCGCCCAAATCTGGTCGTTGTCGGCAATCGCCTGAGAAAGCTTTTTTAAAACAACGGCTCCACAGCCTTCACCCCTCCCAAAACCATCCGCTGCGGCGTCAAAGGTTTTGCATCGTCCATCGGCGGCCAGCGCCCCGGTCCGGGCCATGAACACCGACCCAAGCGGCAACAAGGAAAGATGCACCCCCCCGGCAATTGCCAGCGTGGATTCACCTCGTCGCAAACTCTGACATGCCAAATGCACTGCCACCAGGGAGGAAGAGCAAGCAGTATCCACAGCCATGTTTGGTCCGCGCAAACCTAAAACATAAGAGATTCGTCCCGAAGCGAATGCGAATCCATTTCCAGAGCCAGCATAGGGGTGCAGACTGTTTAAATCACCTGCGTGCAATTCGAGTTGCGCATATTCGTTCTGACCTATACCAACAAAAATCCCCGTCTTCGTTCCTTCGAGCTTTCTCGAATCGAGCCCGGCATTTTCAAGCGCCTCCCAGAAAACCTCCAGAAGCAGTCTTTGTTGAGGATCGAGACTCGTGGCCTCGCGAGGAGAAATTCCAAAAAACTCGGCATCGAACAGGTCAATACCAGTCAGGTACGCGCCTTCCCGGACATATGTTTTTCCTGCTGCTTCCCGGTCTTTCGAAAAGTATTCCTCAATATCCCATCGATCCACGGGGACAGTAGTCACCGCGTCCCTGCCATCTTTTAAGAATTTCCAATAGCTGTCCGGATTATCGCATCCACCTGGAAAACGGCAGCCGAGCCCAATGACTGCAATGGGCTCATTTGCTGCGCGCTCCATGGCACGAAAGCGGGTTTCCATTTGCTCCAGCGCCTGGAAGGCCCTTCTTAATCGTTCGGTCTGGTCACCGGATGTTGGACTTCCGCTCAAAACCCTTTTCCTCCCATCATTTTTTCCAGGGCTTCCAGTTTCTCGTCCATCAGCGCATCCAAATGTTCACCAGCTTCATTGTCCAACTCGATTCCCGCCTTGTTCGATGAGAGTGCACCGGAATTTCTGGTGCTTGCCATTTCTCGCTCAACAAAAGCTGTGAGCGTATCAAGGTTCGGATATTTAAAAGTCAACGTGGACGGCAGAGGAATTTGTAGGCCGCTCTGCAGCCGATTTCGCAATTCCACAGAAGTCAGTGAATCCATTCCCATATCGAAAAAACCGCGTCGACCAGGAATTGGCTGTCCAGCTTTTAACCCTAGAACTTTGATCAATTCACACTCCAGAAACCCTCTCACGTCAGCGATCACCGCTTGTGCAGATACACTCGCTCTGTTTTCCCCAGAGGGTTGGACTGTCTGAGGCAACTCTTTTGCAACCCTGGCAAAATGTCGTGAGAATTTTGCCCACTCTA
>JAQGOY010000003.1 GCA_028293375.1 Verrucomicrobiales bacterium
GCCGTTGACGGTGTACTGATTCCTTTCTCGATTTCTTAAAACCGCGATCTTTGGCGGGTGCTTCGTTTCCCGCGTGCCAGGAGGGCGCAGGGCCATACCTGGAAAACGGTAAGCCTCGCTCCCATCCAAAGCTAGCGATTTTATTTTGTATCGCGGGTTGGACATATCGCTGGATGTCAGTGTTTGGAGGATAAAAGTCCTGGCTCGCTTTAGTTTATGTCTGATTCTTTGGACGGAGGGTGCCTTCCTGGGGTCAAACGGAAATTTGCTTTCTGAGAAATCTCGCCCTGTTTCAATTGGGGCGTGTCCTGCGGCGGGCTTGATAAAGAAGTTGAAATCTTTTGGTGTGAAGCCACAATAGGATCGATATGCAATCCGTATTTACCGGTCCCGTTTATGTGGTCAAAGATAACATCGACACGGATCAAATTATTTCAGCCCAATACCTGAACCTGGTGCCAACTATTCCCGAGGAATACGAGAAACTGGGCAGCTTTGCCCTGGCAGGTTTGCCAGACTCGCTGTATCCGGTTCGATATGTCAAAGAAGGACAACTCGACAGCGATTACCCGATCGTGATTGGTGGCAGGAATTTCGGCTGCGGAAGTTCGCGTGAGCATGCACCCATAGCACTGGGATCTGCGAAATGCCGAATCGTATTGGCGGAGAGTTTTGCCCGTATTTTCTTTCGGAACTGCGTGGCGACAGGCGAGCTGTATCCGTGTGAATGCGCAGACAGACTTTGCGATGAGCTGAAAACAGGAGATGTGGTTACGGTTGATATCGATGCATCGACGGTGACAGCTCAGGCCACGGGAAAAGTATATAAATTTAAAGACCTGGGCGACGTCCGCCCAGTGGTGGACTGCGGCGGATTGTTTAATTATGCGCGCAAGACGGGCATGATCCCGGCCTGATTCGAATTCGAATTCGAATTCCAAGGAGAGATGGATGTCTCTCCTTTTCATTCCTCATCTATCCACTGTCCGATAGAAAAGCGGGGATGAATTGGTAGCATCCAGGACTACGGTTCCTTTTCCATCCGCACTCAAGTAATTGGTGTAAACGTTGATCCAATTGGTGAAATTGACGGAAGACTGAAGGAGCAATCCTTTCACCGGAGGCCCGGACCAACTGAGAGAGAGTTTGCCATCCGAAGTTCGAGTAGCCAACTGGGTGTTGCCTTCATTACCAGAGAGAATTTTTTCGTAGGCTCCGGAGTCGGGACGAGATCCCTGAGGTCTGGCGAGGCCGCGCTGATCAACAGGGCCTGCGTTAGCGGTCAGCCCAAAGTCGAGGGCGGGACTTCCAAGTTTTAAAGCCGCGGTCCATGTGCCCCCACCATTCATTCGAAGCAAATCCAATTTTGGATCTGTGGATTCCTTACTGTTGGGTTGGCGGAATAAAGTGCTGCCGTCAGAACTGATATTGCCGCCATTGTCCCGGGCGAAATTGCCGAGATTTTCCGGAAAGTTATAGGCTAAAATGGAGTTCGCGAAGGTAACCGTATCATTGCCACCGCCGCCACCAAAAAAGCCAGAATTGTCGCCCGCGCCGCAAAAAACGTAATTCGAAGCGATGGTGGCGTGAAAAAAGTAACCAATACCGCTAATGTAGAAGCCGCCACCGGATCCGGCACCGGAGGCAAGGCCTTCAAGAGGTATGTATAAACCGCCGCCGACAGCTTTGTTCGCGTAAATAGTAACATTGGTGGCATTGATGGTTCCCTGAACGTAAATGCCGCCGCCCATGGCATCGCCTGGAACCTGGGAGTAGGCATCTCCGCCAAGGGCCTGGTTGCCATGAAAATCGCTATTCCAAACATCGGAGGAGGTTCCATAATAGATTCCGCCGCCAGCTCCGATGCCCCCTGCAGTCTGGCCGGAGTAAGGAGGAATGGTGGAGTAGTAGCCGACGCCACCTTCGGCAGAATTGTCATGGACGGAGAGAAATTGGCCGTTAACCCGCCCGGAGCAATAGATTGCGCCGCCGTAGGCATAAGAGGGACCGACGCCGCCCCAGGCATGGTTGTCTAAAAACTCACAGCGCTGAACAGTGGAAAAAGAGGAAGTGGCAATGGCGCCACCAAAAGCAGAACCCCCTTTTTGACTATTGGGATTTGAGCCGGCGACATAGGTGACCAGATCGCCGCCAAGGGCAATGTTTCCGCTGAAGCGAGATTCAGAAATATCAGAATGGCCGACAAACTGGTAGATGGCTCCCCCAAATGCATCGCCAGAAGCGGCTCGATAAGAATCGCCAGACCAAACGACATTATCAAAAAAAGAACAATTGGTAATGACGGTGTCTGTATAGCGAGAATAAATGGCGCCGCCATAAATATCGGAAGCCTGCCCGGAAAGGACATCCGGACCCCAAACCTGATTTTGGGCAAAGGTTGAGCCCTGGATATTGAGCGTTCCATCTTCTATAAAAATGGCACCACCTTTACCGCCATTTGCCCCAACGAAGTTATTGCTGAACAAGCAAGAAACGATTTGAAGATATCCACCGCTGCACTGGATGGCGCCGCCGGAATCAGGTCTTGATCCCTGGACCATGGCCAATCCGTTCAACTTGAGAGTAATTCCTGAATCCACGACAAAAAGGCGGGTTTTATCCTGACCGGAGAGAATGATTTTGTGGTTTGCGGCGTCTATGATGGTATCGGCGGAAATTTCAATGGAAGAATTCAAATTAATGGTTCCATCTACGGAAAAAGTGACGGTTCCACCCCCGGAAAGAGCCTGCCTGAAAGCGGTCTCGGAGAGGGAGCTGACCACGGCGGAGTGAAGAGGAGCAGAGTCCAGGACGAGGATAAACAGAAATAAAGATGAAATTCTGGTGAAAAAAGCGGGTGGCTTGAAAAACATAATCGTCCTTTAATTAATCGTGCGGGTAAACAACAACAAAACAATTATGAAATGTCAATCCTGATAGAGATTTTCGAGGCGGGATTGAGAGAACGCAAATTGTAATGAAAGACGAGTCGGAAAATCAATCGAAATAAGGCAAAATCCGGCGGGTAAATGCCATTGGAGAGCGTCGACTTCGATATGAAATATTCCAATCGAATTAACTTTCGGAAATAAATTGAATGATGAGACAAATATTCAATCCAATGTGAAGACAAAATCAAAACGCGTGATGAACAAACTCCTTATTTTTAGAATATTCACGCTATGGCTGACCCTGACGACGGTGGTGACGAAAGGGCTGGGGAATGAGACGAAGGAAAAACTCGCCGAAGAACTGTTCAACGGGCCAGTTCTGCAATTGAAACTGGAGATAAAGGGGAAGGACCTGGAAGAACTCCAACGAGAAAATAGAAAATATGTGCATGGGACATTAAGCGAAGGGACGAATGTCTACGCCGAAGTGGCTGTGCATATGAAAGGAGCGGCAGGAAGCTTTCGAGGACTTGATCAAAACCCGGGCTTTACGGTGAATGTGGACAAATTCGACAAGCACCAAACATTTCATGGATTGAGTAAATTTAATTTGAATAATTCGGTGCAGGATCCCACCTACCTGACTGATCTGATTTGTTCCGAGCTGTTTCGAAAAGCGGGTGTTCCAGCCTCGCGCATTGGGTACGTGCAACTGAAATTCAACGGCCGCAACCTGGGGCTTTATTTGATTGTGGAGGGATTCAACAAGGATTTCTTTCGCAAGAATTTTGGCAGCGATTCGGGCAACTTCTATGATGGGGGTTTCCTGAAAGACATCACCGAAACGCTGGACAAGACCTCGGGAGAAAATCCAAAAGACCAATCGGACCTGAAGGCGCTGGCGGCGGCGGCGAACGAACGCGATTTGAACAAGAGAAAAGCAGGGCTGGAAAAGCTGCTGGATATCGATCGGTTTATCTCGTTCGTAGCCATGGATATCATTTGCTGGGACTGGGATGGTTACCCGATCAAGAAAAATAACTACCGGATTTACCATGATCCAACCACCGACAAGATGACGTTTATACCGCACGGGATGGATCAAATGTTTTGGGAGGTCAATGCCCCGATCATGCCAGGGATGGAGGGGCTGGTGGCGCGATCAGTGCTGGAAGTGCCGGAATTTAGAGACCGATACTACGCTCGAATGGGCGAAATCATGACCAATATTTATGACGCGGCAGCGCTGAGCAACAGAGTAGATGGCATCACCAGCAAAATTGTACCTGTGATCAAGACATTCAACCAGGGCCAGGCGAGGAACGTACAAAACGGGGCAAACGAACTGAAAGGGAAATTGGCGATGCGAGCAGCCAATATTAAGCAGCAATTGGTATCGCGTCCGAAACCGGTGAAGTTCGATGCGAACGGGGAGTTAGTCCTGGGGGGCTGGGGTCCACGGGTGGAGGCGGGGCAACCGGTGATGAAAGAAAGCACGCAGGGAGATGGGAGTGCGGGTTACCTTCTAAAAATAGTGGATAAGGGAATGTGCATCAGTTCCTGGAGGTTAAAATTGCGGTTGCCACCGGGGCATTATGAGTTCCAAGCCACGGGAATGTCGTCAAACTTATTGGCAAATCCGGATGACAAAAGCGACGGCTTTGGAATACGAATCTCGGGGTTGAACAAACAGAGAGGAAGCTCCTCGTCGGGAAGCGTGCAGTTGAAAAAGTTTGCCTACCCATTTGAGGTGAATGACCAGGAAGTGGAATTGATTTGCGAAATGAGAGCATCGAGAGGCGAAACGTTTTTCAGAAAAGATGGGTTGAAGCTAGTCCGGAAGTAAAACGGAGGGCAGCAGAATGGGAGTTTCCCGGTAGGTGAGAGGATTCAGGGTGAATCCATAATCTTCGAGCGAGGTGGACCAGCTTTCGATTAAATTGAGGACGCAAAGCAAGTCGAGACCCATGTGCGGTGACGGGTATTTTTGAAGATTGTTTCTGGCGAGGCTAAAAAGCGCGAGGGATGGACGCAGCCGGTGCTTTTGCAAGTGCACGAAAGCCCCGGCAAGTTGGATCAGTCCCTTGTGAAACGAGTAATCTGAGGAGGTTTTGTCCCTTAACCAAAGATGTTCTAGGACGTCATGGGCTTCGAAGAAGAGGCCGCGGTTAAAACAGGCGAAGTATCCTTCATAGTGAGGATCCAGGTCAGGCCTTTTGCACTCGGCAATCAACCGTTCGATTTTAGCATCTTTTTTGCTCACGAGTTACGTTTATCGGCCCGGCATGGTAGAGCAGTTCCGTTTGAATAAGAATCCAAAATAATTTGGCAATCGGCACTTCGATCCTTATTCTGATTTACATGGCGAAACCAGTGTTAGGAAGAGGACTGAGTGCATTATTAGGCGCATCAAGCGCCAGCAAACCATCGCCAGCCATTTCGGGCCCATCCACTGAAACAACAGCTGGGAATCAAAAGGCGGCACCTGAATCGCCCGGAATGGATCCTCGTGACCGGGTGTTGAAAGTGGCGATCCAAAGAGTTCAACCGTGCGCATTTCAGCCGCGCAAAGATTTTTCGGAGGAAACATTAAGGGAATTGACCCAATCGATTAAAGAGCAAGGGATCATCCAGCCGATGTTGGTTCGGTCCAAAGGAGTTAATTTTGAATTAATCGCGGGGGAGAGACGGTTGCGAGCGGCTCAGCTGGCAGGGTTGACAGAGGTGCCAGTGATAGTGAGAGAGGCAGATGATCGAAAACTGCTGGAACTGGCGTTGATAGAAAACCTTCAGCGCGAGAACCTGAATCCGTTGGAAGAAGCCTTTGGATATGCGCAACTGATCGAACAATTTCATTTGAAGCAGGAAGAGGCAGCAGACCGCGTGGGTAAAAGCCGTGCCGCGATCACGAATGCGTTGCGTTTGCTGAAGCTTTCGCCAGAAGTGCAGGCTTTTGTCAGGGACGGACGGTTATCCGTGGGTCACGCGAAAGTCTTACTGGGACTGGAAACGGGATCGCAGCAGCACCACATGGCCCAGCGAATAGTGGCCGAGAATTTATCGGTGCGTCAAACGGAAGCGGCTTTGAGCATCCTGGCGGTTACTCCACCTGCCGAACTCGCTAGCGGCACAGGGTCAACGCCCGTTGCCAAAGCGCGTGATCCGCATGTGGCGGACGTGGAAAACAAGCTTCGGGAACGATTTGGCTCCAAGGTGGCGATCAAGTATCAAAAGGGAAAAGGGTCGCTGCAGGTCTATTTCCACAATGACGACGATTTTGAGCGAATTCTCAAGGTTGTTGGCATTAGCATTGATTAGTACCCATCGAGACTGTAAAAAAGCGGTTTTTAAATGAACGCATCCGAATTAAGAGAGAAGTGTGCCCAGAAATTAGAAGCCTCGGTAGAGGTTTCGAAGAATCTTACTGCTTTTGTTGGGTTGGATGGTTTCGTGGATGAGATAATCCATGTGGTGGATAAACGCGACAACGCGGAATGTTTCCAGCGGGTGCCGACGATTGCGGCGCTGGGAGAGAGAATCAAGGCGGCTGCCGGAAAAAGCACCAACATAGAACTGGTCAATCAACGGACCAAACTGGGCGGAAATGGGCCGATCATGGCGAATGCGTTAGCCAGCTTTGGTTTAAAAGTCACCTACCTGGGTGCACTGGGTTACCCGCAGCTTCATCCTGTGTTCCAGGAATTTGCGCAAAAAGCGGAAGTACACAGCATAGCGGAGGCAGGGCACACGGACGCGCTTGAATTTGAAGATGGAAAATTGATGTTTGGAAAAACGACCCAGCTCAATGACATGACGTGGTCTAATATACAAAGCCGTTTTGGCAGGGATCAATTCGCGTCGAAGTTTGGATGTTCGGACCTGGTGGGTTTCGTGAACTGGACGATGATTCCGTACATGAGCGATCTTTGGGAGTCATTGCTTACGGAGTTGGGGCCGGACATCAAGAGTCGGCGCACCATCTTTTTCGACCTGGCGGATCCCGAGAAGCGAAACAAGAGCGACATCAGCCGCGCGCTGGGTATTATTTCGCGATTTGAAAAGTATTTTGATGTGGTGCTGGGGCTGAATGAAAAAGAAGCTTACGAAATTGCGGCGGTCCTCGGGTACGATTACACGGATCGTTCACCATCGGGCCTCACGGCACTTTCGGTTAAGATCAGTGAAGAACTGAAGATTAATACATTGGTGATTCATCCTGTATCGTATGCCCTGGCAGTCAGCAAGGGATTGCCAAGCCTGGTGGAGGGACCTTATGTGGCTAGGCCGTTGATAACGACCGGTGCGGGCGATCATTTTAATTCGGGGTTCTGTCTGGGGAAATTGTTAGGGTTCGACAACTCAATGGCTGTGCTGACCGGAGTGGCAACGAGCGGTTACTACGTTCGGACGGCGCAGAGTCCAAACATTCCACAACTGGCCGACATGATGCGCAACTGGCCGCAAAAAGAACAATAACCAGACCATGGTTCTTCCTGTTGTTAAATATGGTGACCCTATCCTCCGAAAAAAAGGAGCCACGGTCCCGGCGATTACGCCGGAAATCAAAAAGCTGGTCAAAGACATGTTAGAGACGATGTATGATGCGCATGGCGTAGGACTGGCGGCGCAACAAGTAGGAAAGGCGCTTCAAGTGACAGTGATCGATGTCAGCGGGGTTACGGACCGACCATCGACAATGGAGATTGGGGGCAAGGAAGTGGATGTTAAAAACCACATGCCGGTGACGTTGATTAATCCTGAAGTAAAGGCGACAGGAAAACCGGTAGCGGGGCCGGAGGGGTGCCTGAGTTTTCCTGAAATCTACGCGGACATTTCCCGTTCAGAAACGGTGGACGTAAAAGCGCTGGATGAGAATGGAGAGGTTGTTCAATTCAGCTGCGGAGGTTTGCTGGCAAGAGCTGTCCAACATGAAGTCGACCATTTGAACGCCATCCTTTTCATCGATCGCATGACCAAGGTGGACAAGCTGGAACTCAAGGAACAACTGGAAGAAATCAGGAACAGCAAAGGCGAGGACTAGGAAATTGGGAGCGGAGGCGTCCGGGGCGAGATTTAGTAGACCTTGCGGAGATTGGAAGGGAGGATATTCAGTTCGGACCTGTACTTGGCCACGGTGCGGCGGGCAATGA
>JAQGOY010000021.1 GCA_028293375.1 Verrucomicrobiales bacterium
CACCTTCCAGATCCGGCCAAAATAGTGATCACGGTCGGGGCGGACCGCTGCATTGGCGGGACCGTGTTTGGGACCCCGAGTGTCGTTGTGAATCACGGCCTGATTGTAAAAATCACAAATATAAAGAGCCCCGTCGGGACCGATACGAGTTTCGATCGGCCTCCACCAATAGTCTTTGGACGCGATGAATTCCATTTTCTCACGGCCTGGTTCCTTGTGCGGATCGAAGCTCACCCCGCTACGAGTCATTATTTCATGATGAACAATATTAATCGTGGGTTCTGTAGTGAAGTAGGAATAACGCCATTTGTCAGGCCACGCACCGCCATCATAAACTGCGCAGCCAGCCGAGGCGGTGAATGAGCCGACGAGGTCAATCTGGACATAAGCCTGCTTTTCGGAAGTGAAGGCTGGAAAGGAAGGCTGTCGAATCACCATGGGTTTATAACTTCTCGTGCCCGGAATGTTTCCCCTGGCTAATTCGCCTTCGGGCAGAACGACGTTCATGACTAATTCGCCGCTCGTCGGCTGCGTGTAAAATAATTCGTTATCCCAACCAAAATCCAACCCCCAGGTGTTTCCCCCTTTCGACGAATATTGTTCGATGGCCGTACCATCTGGTTTAAATCGCACTACCCCCGAACCAATCTTTCCGAAATCCTTTCCTTCTGCGTTTTTGACGTGTTCCCCTGTGCTGTATCCGTGCGTAGCATAAATCCAGCCGTCATAACCCCACCGAAGGTTGTTAATCACTGCATGGGTGTCAAACGTGCCCAAGCCAGAATAGAGCTTCTTCACGAGGTCGGCCTTGCCATCCCCATCCGTGTCCTGCAAAAGCCAGATATCGGGTGCTGCTGAGGCGATCACGCCCTGCTTGTAATGGACGAAGCTGGTCACCAATTCCAGGCCTTCATAAAAAACTTCTTTTTTGTGGGCCACTCCATCGGCATCCACTTCACTTAAAATGCTAATTCTGTCCCGGGCCGGGCGATCCGATATCCTGCCTTCCCTGACCAGGCTTCCCGCGTCTTTCCACGGATCGACGTTCGGAATTTTTCTACCATTCGGGTACTCCACAGTTTCTGCCACCCACATCCGCCCCTGCGCATCCCAGTCGATATTGATCGGTTTGTTGATGAGCGGTTCGGCGGCGACAATGCTCATTTTGAAGTCGGGATGAACAATCGCCTTGGCAAGCGAATCCTGAGGCCGGCTTGGACCACCCTCCGGGTAACGAAGTGAAGCGAGTTCGTTTGGATTGCAGAACTCGTCTGGATTTGGCCGATTACCGGCCCAGGCGATTCCCCGGAGCAACACTGCGCGATAATTCAGACGGGAAAAATTAGTGTAGAAATGCCCGGGAATGCTCACAAAGGCCCGGTATGGTTTGCTCCCGCCATTCCAGGTCTTTTCGTAAGTCCACATTTGAGGTTGGATATCGTAAACGGAAGCACGCTTGCCGCCTGCGGTGGATTCCGCCGCTTTTCTGGCGAGCGCATCATTGGGATTCCTGCTTTCAGGCATGTTGGGGGTGTAGGCGGCAGCCAACACGTGGATGTCCGGGGACAAGTCAAAATCATAATAGATTTCATCATCCATATCGAAGTTCGAACACTCGGCTGTAATGGGATGTTTGTTGTCCATGAAATATAAAGCCATGGGGCCTTCCAGCCACTTGGTCTTCCCCCAGACCCACGAGCCGCCGATGATGGATTTTAGATAATCCGAGCTTCCCGGCTTATTCGATGGGACGGCAGCGGTATGGATGACCACAACACCACCTCCTTTTTTAAGGAAGTTCTCCATGGCTGGACGGCTTGGAACCGGTATTTCGCCGCCTTCCTCGGCGTAGATCAACAGCACATCTGCTTTGGCGAGTTGCTCGGTGGATGGAAATTCCATCCCTCCCTCGACCTGAATTCCTCTTTCAGCAAGAAGTTTGGTGGTGTCTTTCAGAAATTGTTCATGTTCATCGGCGCCGGGACCATGGGTCTTTTTGCCGCCGCGCAGAAAGACGTGAAGCGGTTCCGCGTGAATAGTCCCGTGAAAGAACAACGCCGCCATGAAGGCAAGCAAGCTGGATTGAAATTTCATATGAATGAGAGAGGAGCTTTTATAGTCACCAAAGATAACTGGTGTAAAGACGCGAGAAGTCTGATTCAACTTCAGTTTTCACCGAATTTTTTGTTCTCAAGCCCGTTGCCTGCTGAGAAAAGAGCTTGTCCTTTGGTTTGAAATCATCGTAATAAGCGTCTTCGTCGACAAAGGCAAACTTGCCTATTATCAAATGGAAATCGCTGTCATCGGTTTGGGTTACGTAGGGCTGCCACTTTCGCTCCAGTTTGCGAGATGCGGTGTCCGGGTTCTTGGGCTGGACATTGATCCTCCCAAAATCGAAGAGATCAACGCAGGCAGGAGTTACATCCAGCATATTCCTTCGGAGGAAATTAAAAAAGCAGTGGACGAGAAGATTTTTTCTGCCTCGACCGATTTCAGCCGGATTCAGGAAGTCGAAGCGGTGATTATTTGTGTTCCTACTCCCTTGAATAAAAACAGGGAACCCGACATTTCCTATATTTTGAAAACAGGGGAAGCCATTGCTCCCCACCTTCATCAAGGAATATTGATCGTCCTCGAGTCGACTACCTATCCGGGGACGACAGATGAAGATTTATGCCAAGTCCTTGAGAAGGGTTCCGGATTAAAAGCGGGCGTCGATTTTCACCTCGCCTTTTCGCCTGAGCGCGAAGACCCGGGAAACCCTAACAGCAAAGTGGCGATCATTCCGAAAGTGGTCGGTGGATTGACCGCAAAATGTCAGGAAAAGGCGGTGGCCCTGTATAGCAAAGCGATCAAGACCATTGTGCCAGTCTCTTCCTGTCGCGCTGCCGAAGCAACCAAGCTGCTGGAGAACATATTTCGGAGCGTCAATATAGCGCTGGTTAATGAGCTTAAAGTCGTTTACTCGGCAATGGGTATCGATATTTGGGAAGTCATTAATGCCGCTAAAACCAAACCTTTTGGTTACATGCCTTTTTATCCGGGGCCTGGGCTGGGAGGGCATTGCATTCCAATCGATCCATTCTATTTGACCTGGAAAGCACGGGAGTACGGAAAAAACACACGTTTCATCGAGCTCGCCGGGGAAATTAATACCTCGATGCCGGAGTACGTTGTGAACCGCGTGACCGAAGCACTAAATACGCTGAAAAAATCCGTCAATGGCAGCCGTATTCTGCTCATCGGCCTGGCTTATAAGCCTGATGTCGATGACATGCGCGAGTCACCCACTTATGTCCTGATGGATCTTCTTAAAGGAAAGGGAGCAGAAGTCGCTTATTACGATCCTCACATTCCCGTGATTAAACCCACGCGCGAGCACGGACACTGGACGGGAACCCAGTCTGTCCAATGGAACGCGGCGACGGTGGGATCTTATGATGCGGTGGTTATTTCGACGGCCCATCGGTCGATACAATTCTCAGAGCTTGCCGCCTGGAGTTCGTGTATTATTGATTCAAGAAACGCCATGGCCGGCATTTCGACCCGGCCTGGGGTGGTGTGGAAAGCCTAGAAATTTTCCAGGCTGCCTCTATTCGTGATTAGAAATAAAAAAAAAGCAGTGATACTGCTGGCAAGCCTTCTTTGCGCTTTCACTGTGGTGCCCATCCTGGCCTACAAGGTTGCGCCCAGGCTCCTCTGGGTTGATTCGCCTGGCAGACTATCGGACATGATTGTTATCGCTGGCGGCAATGGACCCTTCCGGGTTCCGGTCGCGATTGAGGTCGCCCATCACGGTTTTGCCAACAAGTTTTTGGTCACTGGCGGCGAGGAATGGGAAGGAAACATCAAACTCCTGACTAGAAAAGGGATTCGTCCTGATCAAATATTGGCAGAGACAGTTTCCAGATCGACGGCGGAAAACGCCTCGATGGGGGTCAAAATATTGCGCCAACAAAAGGTAAAAAAAGCGATTATCGTCACCTCATGGTATCACTCCCGTCGCACGCTGAGTTGCTTTCAGCATTACGCCCCGGAAATCGAGTTTTTGACTATATCGGTTCCTTCACAAGCCACTGAGCCTTATAAGGTTAAGGTGGTGCTTCTGGAGTATTTGAAAATTATTTTTTACGTCTTTCGATTTGGAATTTCCCCGTTTCCACAACACCCACCGGTTTCACTGGCAGCGAGCAATCCAGCGGCCAAATAAGGGTTGATCGCCTTTGTTTATATAAATTCCAAATAAGAGAGGCTTCTCCCCGTGGCTAATTCCCTTTGACTCATTTCCGAAGTTAGTTATCCTTCCCGACCGGTTTTATATTATGGCAAAACTGACGGTTAATGATTTAGACGTCTCAGGCAAACGCGTATTCGTGCGCGTGGACTATAATGTTCCCATGGAAGAAAAAGACGGCCAGATGGTTGTCAATGATTCCACGCGAATCAAGGAGACCCTGCCAACCCTCGAATTGCTTGCTAAAAAAGGGGCAAAAATCATCCTCGCAGCGCATCTGGGCCGCCCAAAGGGGCAACGCGAAGCGACCATGTCGTTGAAACCAGTGGCAAAAGTGCTTTCAGAAATGATCAAAAAGCCGGTTGCTTTTGTCGATGATTGTGTGGGCGAACAAGTGGAACTCGCAGTGTCCAAATTAAATCCTGGAGATATCCTCCTTCTGGAAAACGTTCGCTACTACAATCAGGAGGAAGAAAATAATCCTGAATTTGCCGCGAAGCTGGCAGCAAATGCGGATGTCTACGTGAACGACGCTTTCGGCGCCGCCCATCGGGCTCACGCTTCGACAGAAGGCATAGCCACCGCCATTGTCAAAAAGGGCGGAAAAGCAGTCGCGGGCCTGCTCATGGAACGCGAATTAAAATTTCTCGGCGATGAGCTGGAGAATGCCTCGCGTCCTTTTGTGGTGATTTTGGGAGGAGCCAAGGTTTCAGATAAAATCAAGGTTATCGACACCCTTTTGGACAAGGCGGATACGATCCTGATCGGTGGCGCCATGGCTTACACTTTCAAACTGGCTGAAGGGCTGAAAGTGGGACAATCTCTGGTGGAACCTGATAAAGTTGAAGTTGCCAGAGCTGCCGTGGAAAAAGCGAAGAAGAAAAACGTCCAATTTTTGATACCCTCTGACAACGTGGTGGCTACTCCATTTAAGACTGACAAACTCAACAAAAAGGGAAAGCCGGTCATTGAGTTGCAAAACCCAAGAGTCAATGCCGAAAAGAATATTCCAGACAGTGAAGAGGGAGTGGATATCGGTCCAGCGACTGCAAAAACCTATGCGGAGGTAATCTCTAAAGCCAAAACGGTGCTTTGGAATGGCCCCATGGGAATCTTTGAAGACCCTCGGTTTGCCGAAGGAACTTTCGCGGTTGCCCGGGCGGTGGTTGAAGCCACCCAGAAAAACGGGGCCAAGAGCATCATTGGCGGCGGCGACAGCGTGAAAGCAATCAACAAGGCGAAACTTGGGGATAAGGTTACCTTCATGAGCACCGGTGGCGGCGCTAGCCTTGAATTCCTTGAAGGCAAAATGCTTCCTGGCGTTGCAGCCCTTTCGGATAAATAAATTTCACATGGATACTGAACTTAGACTAAAAAAACGCCGCCTTATCATCGCCGGAAACTGGAAGATGAATAAGACGGTTGCCGAGGGACTTGAACTGGTGCAGAGCCTTAAACGGGACCTTGCCAATGTGAAAGAAGTGGATGTAGTGGTCTGCCCGCCATATACGGCGCTGAGTGAAGTTTCGAAAGAAATACTCGACTCCAATATCCGCCTGGGCGCTCAGAACATGAGCGAACATGGATCGGGAGCCTACACCGGTGAAATAGCAGCCGGCATGTTAAAAGAATTTTCTGTTCGTTATGTGATTTTAGGCCATTCGGAACGCAGGCAGTACCAGCAGGAGAGTGACGCACTGGTGGCCCGCAAAGCCTTGGCGGCGCACGCAGCGTCCCTTAAGCCTATTGTTTGCGTGGGTGAATCCCTTCAGGAACGCGAATCGGGCGCCACTAACAAAGTGGTGGAAACCCAGGTTCGTGGCAGCCTGGCTGGAATGACCAAGGACCAGGCAGCGGAAACGATTGTCGCCTATGAACCCGTCTGGGCGATTGGCACTGGCAAGACGGCCAGCTCAGAACAAGCACAGGAAGTGCATGCTTTTATACGTTCCATTCTCACCTCCATGTTCGACGAGCAAATCTCACGGCGCATGCGCATTCAGTATGGCGGCAGCGTAAAGGCTGGAAATGCCAAAGAATTGATGAGCCAGCCGGATGTGGACGGGGCTCTCGTGGGCGGCGCTTCCCTGGAAGCGCGCAGTTTTGCCGATATTATCAAAAATTCGCTTTAATTATGTTATCGTTCTTTATTGGAATCCTCACCGTTATTTTGATCCTCGACTCGTTGTTCCTCATCCTTCTGGTCATGGTTCAGCTTCCCAAGAAGGAAGCGGGCTCGGGAATGGCCTTTGGGGGCAGCACAGCGGAAGCGATTCTAGGCGCGGGTTCCGGCACGGTGCTCACCAAGATCACTAAATATGCTGCGGGCATCTTTTTCGCGCTAGCCTTGCTTCTATCCCTGATGAATGCAAGACGGTCGTCAGGTAATGCCAACAGAATTCAGGAAACGCTCAGCAAAAAAGCCGCACAAACCGCTCCATCGACATCCCTCCCTGGTTTGCCTGCTGCTTCTGCATCAACGAATTCGACACTGACGGTTCCGGCGAATGGTTCCACCAACAAGCCGGTTATTTCGGCGCCTGCAGGAACCAATTCGACGAAGTAAATGATCCCTTTCCAAAACGTCCCTGGATTCACTCCACGGACGTTTTTTTGTGCCCGGATTTCACTTCTCGTTTCTGTTCTGTTCGTTTTTGTTCTTGGATTGGCTGGCGGCTGTTCAGCTCATGACGACAGAGCGGATCTGACCATCATCAACAACGTAAATCCGGAGTCGCTCGATCCGGCGGTAGTGACCGCAGTTGAGGATCTGCGCATCGTCATGTCGTTGTTTGAAGGATTGACCCGCACAGATCCGGTGACCGCGAGAGCCGTTCCGGGACTTGCTTCGCATTGGGAGATTTCTGCGGATGGCTTGACCTACACGTTTCATCTTCGAACCAACCTGGTCTGGTCCACAGGCGAAAAACTCGATGGCCGGGACATCTTCTATTCCTGGAAAAGAATATTGGAGCCGGAAACAGCTGCGGACTATGCGAGCCAGCTCTTCTATCTGGTGAATGCGGAGGATTACAATTCCGGCAAATTGAAAAATTTCGGCCAGGTGGGAGTCAAACTGCTCGATCCATACACATTGGAAGCGAAGCTGATAAACCCAGCCTCGTTTTTTTTGGATTTGTGCGCTTTTCAAACGTTGGCTGCGGTCCCCCGGTTTCAAATTGAAAAGTATCAGGACAAGTGGCTGGGTGCCCGACCGCTGGCAGTAAGCGGCGCCTACACGCTTAAGGACTGGTCATTGAACCGTCGGGTGCGCCTGGAAAGAAACCGCGCGTATTGGGACGATGCCAACACCTCCTGCAACACGGTGGATTTTCTACCCATCGGGACACCGAGCACGGCGTTGAATCTTTATGAACTGGGCTCTGCCGATGTGATTTGGGACAAGGAGCTCATTCCAGTGGAACTGATGAAGAAATTAAAACAACGTGATGATTTTCATACCTTCAGTTATCTCGGCACTTATTTTTTAAGAATTAATGTTACTCGACCGCCCTATGACAATCCCCGGGTAAGGATGGCCCTTGCCCTCTCGTTAAACAGGACTTCCATTGTCAGCCGCATTTTTCTGGCAGGTGAAAAAGTGGCGAATCACATGGTTCCAGACGGCACCGCAAATTCCGTCAAGGCAAGCGGGTTGGACTATAATCCTGTTCTTGCCAAAAAGCTGCTCGCCGAAGCTGGTTATCCAGGCGGACAAAATTTTCCGGTTTTGCAATTCCTGTTCGATTCCACGGCGGGCGGCGCCTCAAAGGTGAACAGCAAGATTGCCGTCGAGTTGCAGGACAACTGGCGTCGGGAACTTGGGATCAAAGTCGAACTGAGACAAATGGAAAAAAGCGTCTATCTCTCCGCCCAAAACCACCTGGATTACGACCTGAGCCGCAGCAGTTGGATAGGCGATTACAACGACCCGAATACCTTCCTCGACCTTTTTAGAAGCAATAACGGCAATAATCGAACAGGATGGAAAGAATCGAAATATGACATGCTGATGGACAAGGCCAATCAGGAACCAAACGTGGAAAGGCGGGCTGGATTGCTTCGTGAAGCGGAGGAATTTCTGGTCAAAGAGGGAGTGCCGGTTATTC
Organism: Verrucomicrobiales bacterium; assembly: GCA_028293375.1. Lineage (GTDB taxonomy): Bacteria > Verrucomicrobiota > Verrucomicrobiia > Limisphaerales > JAQGOY01 > JAQGOY01. The sequence goes on from JAQGOY010000021.1 coordinate 8,344, forward strand.
CACTTTATTTTTACTCCGGGGTTGTGCTCTATCGAACCAACGAAATTTCGGGCATTTACCCTAATCTCCTGGACTTGCACCCGTTGAATGCTATCCACATCAAAAGGAAGGACCGTTGAATGTATTACCTGAAGCGCATTCTTTCCCTGGTGCCTGTTTTGCTAATCATCAGCTTTGTTTGTTTTTTTATTATGCGGATTTCGCCCGGGGGGCCTTTTGACCGGGAACGAAAATTGCCTGAGGAAGTGAAACGGAACATTGAAAAAAAGTATCATCTCGACCAGCCGGTTTTAAAACAGTACCTGCTTTATCTTGGAGGCTTGATGAAGGGCGACTTTGGTCCCTCTCTCAAGTATCGCAATCATTCGGTGACTGAAATAATCGCCGCAGGTCTGCCCGTTTCGGTGGCCCTGGGCTTGTCCAGTTTCCTGTTTGCGATGGGACTGGGAATTCCTTTGGGTGTTTACAGCGCGCCATGCCGACAAGCACGGCCGGGGTGCGTTCCCGTCCGTCGCTCGGCTGGCCGCCTACGCCTGCAAGTCCGAGCGGTCCGTACAGCGGGAC
>JAQGOY010000061.1 GCA_028293375.1 Verrucomicrobiales bacterium
GACCTGTTGCTCAACTGGCAGTAGCTCTCGGCTTTTGATATACATCAGCGTGGATGCCATTACCAAAAATTCGCCCGCAATATCCAGGTCCAGCATTCGCATGACATCGATGTACTCGATAAATTGCGACGCCAACCGGGTCAGGTTTATCTCGTAAATATCGACTTCTTCCTTTTTTATCAGGTAAAGAAGCAGGTCCAGAGGCCCTTCAAAAACTTCAAATTTTACTTTGTATTCAGCCATGGCAGACACCACTGAAAAGAGGAGGGATGATACGTGCGGAGAAAGAATGTTGGCAACGGAATAAAGCTGGTTTACCCAGCGCGCCTGAGCGGATTGCCTCGGGGTTGGCAATCGGGTCAGGGTTTCCCTGACCTTTGTCAACCTAAGGGATTGACAAAAACTTTCAATTCTCTAAATTGGATACGGATTTGGTTCGGGTAGCGGTACGTTTCTTCAGCGGGGTTCCCCACCCCCACCTCCTTGGCGTCTGCTGCCCGAACTTTTTTTACGTTGACGACATGGGAACTCTTTCCTACTGTCTCGACTCCCTTTTTAGGGGGTGTAGCTCAATTGGTTAGAGCGCTGCCCTGTCACGGCAGAGGTTACGGGTTCGAGCCCCGCCACTCCCGCCATTCCCTTATTCAAGGCTCTCTAGTTTACTATTCATCATAGCGGCCAACTGGGAATCATTCATAGTTCTTAGTTGGAACTTGTAAATTGTGGCCTCTGCAAAACAACAAATCACCACTCTTTGACGACGCTATAATTCTCACCCAGCCACGGAGTTTTTTATTGCTGGCCGTCTGCCTCGGAATTGGGACCTTTTCTGGAGGAGAGGAATTTTCGGAGAGTTCCGGGATTTTTTTCAAAAAAGGTGGCAAGATCCGACAGGATGGCGACGGTGGCCGGACTCAAATGGTGTTCTATTCCTTCGATATCATGCTGCTGCGTGCCTGCATCCAGCTCAAACAGAGAAAAAAAACGACTGAGCGTTTCGTGTCTCTTTTGAATTCTGCAGGCCACAGCGCGGCCCTTTTCTGTTAGCATCAACCCGCGGTATTTTTCGTAATTGAGATAACCCAGTTCCCCCAATTTCTGAACCATGCTTGTCACCGACCCCTGTTTTACCTTCAACGAGGAGGCGATGTCTATGACCCGCGCATAGCCCTTCTCTTCGATCAGCTCGTGAATACGCTCGAGGTAATCTTCAGCGCTTTGACTTGGAGGCGAAGAGGCAGACACCCCAAGACTTAATCAGAGCAGATTTAGGCTGGCAAGAAGTCTTGCCCGGTAACGCCGGAACTATGCTGTTGCTCCAGTAACGGTTTTTGTAGAAAGTGCGGGTATGGTCAATCAGCTGAAAATCGGCTTTCTCGGCGCCGGAAAAATGGCGACCGCTCTTGCCATGGGATTCATCAAAGGCTCCCAGACAACCCCTGACAACATTTTTGCCAGTGATTTTCATCAGGGCGCTCGAAGCCATTTCTCCAGCCAAACTGGAGGCATCGTGTTCGAGGATAATGATTCGGTGATTGAGCGGGCAGGAATCCTGTTTATTTGCGTGAAACCGGATCAGGTTGCGGGCGTCTTGAAGCAGGCGGCGGCCAAAATAACTCCCGATCATTTGATCATTTCTATCGCTGCCGGGATCCCCATCAAAAAATTGGAGGAGGCCCTTCCCTCAGGCAGCCGGGTCATTCGGGTCATGCCTAACACTCCCGCCCTCGTTGGCGCCTCCGCCAGCGGTTTCGCCCTCGGTGCTTCTGCCCGGACGGAGGACGGCAAAATCACGCAGCAACTCTTAAATGCCGTAGGCGTCGCTTTTGAATTTAAAGAAAGTCTCCTGGATGCCGTGACCGGTCTTAGCGGCAGTGGACCCGCCTACGCTTATCTCATCATTGAAGCGCTCAGCGATGGCGGCGTCGCTGCCGGCTTGCCAAGGGATGCTGCGACGCGCCTGGCTGCCCAGACGATGCTCGGAGCCGCGCGTATGGTCCTGGACACTGGCATGCACCCTGGCGCTTTGAAGGATATGGTTACGAGTCCCGGCGGCACAACGATCGAAGGAATCCATGAACTGGAGAAGGCAGGCGTTCGTGCCGGGCTAATGAATGCAGTGAGAGCAGCTACTGAAAAATCCAAGAAGCTGGGAGGAGCTTGATGCAGGGCCCGACTCCAAGGCAAAGTGAAATCATCTGGTTTTCTTTAACCGCCCTCGCGGTCACTGCGTTATTAGCCGTCATCGGGTTTATTGGGTGGGCTTTGTTCAAATTAATCATTCTCCTCAACCCTGTTCTACTTCCGCTATCGCTCGCCGCTTTGATTTCCTACATCCTCGATCCGCTTATTGTTTTTTTGGAGAAAAGGAAAATAGAACGCAGGCGCGCTGTCTCTCTTATTTTTTTCTCGGCAATTATTCTCGTGATTTATGCAGGAGCCACCATTCTGCCCGAGGCTTTTAACGAAGGTCGCGATCTTGCGCAAAAAACTCCCGGTTATGTAAAAGCCATCGAAAAGAAAATCGAAGCATCCGATTCGTTGAAGAATTTCAAAAGCATCCTCAGGCAGAAAAAAGCCACTCCTCCTTCAACCCCTTCCATTGGTCCTGCCGCTGCTTCCGTTCCCACTCCAGAAAATACTGAGCCAACGCTGGGAGAGAACGCCATGAAACAATTTGCCCGCCTTCTTCCCCTTCTGGGGAGTTGGGCTTCCGGTCAATTTGAGCGCGTCAGCTCGTATGCGGCAATATTTGTCGGGCTCTTCCTTGTTCCGATCTACGTCTTTTATTTTTTGGTGGAAAAGAACAGCATCGAGAATTCGTGGACTCGCTACTTGCCAGTGGTGGAATCCCGCTTCAAGGAAGAACTCGTTTTTGTCCTTTCGGCTATCAATGATTGCCTCATCGTCTTTTACCGGGGCCAGGTCCTCGTATCGCTTTGCAGTGGCGCGATTCTGACCTTCTTGTTCCTGGTCATGGGGCTCTATTATGGAATCCTCCTGGGAGCGACCGCCGGACTCCTGGGAATAGTTCCTTTTCTCGGTACCGCCGTCAGCATCGTCCCGGCCACTCTTCTGGCCTGGGTTCAGTTTGAAGATTTGCTGCACCCCGGGCTGGTTATTGGCTGTTTCGTCCTGGTCCAAATTGTGGAAGGGCTCTTCACCACCCCACGCCTGGTCGGAAACAAAGTTGGGCTCCACCCATTAACGGTGATCATTTGTGTGATGGTGGGAACCAGCCTGCTTGGCGGGATCGTCGGCGGCCTGCTCGCCATTCCTCTCACGGCTGCGTTAAGGGCCATTCTCTACCGATACATTTGGAATAAAACCACCACAGCGCAGTTAAACCAAACCCTTTAGTTGGCAGTCACGGGGATGGAAATGGAAAACGTCGTTCCCTTTCCCAAAGTCGATTTTACTTTAAGCTTGCCCCGGTGCGTTTCCACAACCCGAACCACAATGGCCAGACCAAGGCCCGTTCCTTTTGGCTTGGTGGTGCTTAGCAGGGAACTGAATGCTTTTTTTCGCTGTTCGGCCGTCATTCCCTCACCCGTGTCTCGGAATTCTATGAGCACATGAGTTGGCGCTAACGCCGTCCGCGGTACACGAACAGCCTGCGTGGAAATGGTAAACCTCCCGCCATTAGGCATCGCCTCTACTGCATTCAATGTCAGGTTCAGAAAGGCCTGTTCGATCTGAGTTGCGTCGGCCATTACCAGCGGTAAATCTGCCGCCAGTTTTCGAACCATTTCTATATTTTGGTTCCGTAATTTGTGGCGCGTCAAAAGCCCCAGGTCGGCCACCAACTCATTCAAATTAATCCAGGTTAGCTTTGGCTCTGTGCTTCGTGCGAAATCAAGAATTTGTTCCACTATCTTATTCAGATGATCCATTTTCTCCCCCATGATTTTCGCATCTTTTGCCCGAGGATCACTGGCTGAAAATCTTAAATCCATGGAGTGATAAAGCATTTTCATCACTGTCAGCGGGTTCCTGATCTCGTGCGCAACTTCCGCAGCAAGGAGGCCGAGCGCGGAGAGTTTTTCGTTCTGGCGGAGCAGTTCTTCCACGTCGACAATTCGTTCGTACAAACGCGCTTTTTCAATCGCAATCGCAGATAACTCCGACAGCGCGGACAAAATTCGAATCTCTTCGTTGGAAAAGCTATGCACTGTTTCCGTGTAAATATTCAAGGCCCCCAGCGCATGCCCTCCGAATACCAGCGGAACACTCAGCAGGGAAACCAAACCTTCCTCGCGCGCAATACTCACATTTTGGTAGCGGCCGGAAACCTGCACGTTTTCAACCTGTAAGGGCTTCTTTCTTCGAACCACGATTCCCACAAGGCTCTCTGCGGTGCTGAGACTCGGTTTATGAACGTAGGCAAAACCTGCCCCGTAGCTCGAACGCAACGCAAGCCACTCTCCCGAATCATCCAGCATCAAAAGCGAACACATCTTTGCTTCCATTAAAATGCAAGCCTCACGGGTGACCACGTCCAGTGCATCGCTCAAGTTGAGGGTTGAATTAATGGTCTGCCCCACACTGACCAGTGTTTCAAAAAGCCGCGCTTTTAACCGGAGCTGCTCATATAGCCAGGTATTGTGGATGACCACCGCTGCCTGTACCGACAATGCCTCCAGCAACTCCTGGTCAGCCAGACTGAAAGCGTCCTCACGCAGAGAATCCACATTGATTACCCCCCTTACCTCTCCACGAACCTCCAGGGGAACGGCTAATTCAGAGCGAATCGTTCTCTGCAGCATGATATACCGCGGATCCTCGTCCACCTTTCCTATCCGTGCCGCCTTGCCATGCCTCGCCACCCAGCCCGTAATGCCTTCTCCAACCTTCAGTTTCAAATCATCCGCATTCGGCGGCAACCCGAAGGATGCCTGAATTTCCAGGAAGCCGGTTGTTGGATTGATCAAAGCGATCGATCCGCTGGAGGCACGCATGATCCGGACGGCCTCGCCAAGAATTAACTCCAGTGCGTGTTGAGGCTCCAGGGTCGAGTGAAGGACATTGCTGACCTGGTGAAGTACCTGAAGCCTTTCATAACGTTGTTTCAGTTCATGCATTTCCTCCGCCGCAAGTGCTTCATTTGCCATCCTCCATAGCTTCTCACATCAAGCCTTGAGTTTTCAAGAAGGTAGAGGAACAGTACGCTCGTTGCCATGAAGCGGAATAACCTCAAACTCTTAGCCTTGGTGCTTGCCGCCGCTGCCTTCGCTTTCTTTAACGGTTGCCAGTCGCATACCCCGGGCAAGGGCCAAAACGCTCTTGCAAAAATAACTGTCAACGATTCGCACAAGAACCCGGTCCATCCATTCTCTCACTCCAATAAAGCCACGGTCATGGTTTTTATTGCCACCGAATGCCCGGTCTCCAACAAATCTGCTCCGGAGATTTCGCGCCTGTATTCAAAATTCAAGGATTCTGATATCGCTTTTTACCTCGTCTATCCCAATATCGACGACATCCCGGAAATGATACAATCTCACACAAAAGATTACGGATACTCCATGCCCGCGCTTTACGATCCGCAACATAAACTGGTCGGCCCCGCTAAAGTTCGTGTCACACCCGAAGCCGCCGTTTTTTCTTCGACCGGGATTCTGCTTTATCATGGCAGAATCGATGACAGGTTTCCCTCACTCGGAGTCACCAGGCCTCAGTCGACAGTGCACGATCTGGAAAATATTTTGATCGCCGTCGTAGAAAACAAGAATATCACACCTTCGGAAACAAAAGCCATCGGTTGCTATATACCTTAATGAGCATGAAACCGTCTCGGTGAACAAACGTTTTCCATTTGTTCTGTTTTGTCTGCTGCCATCTTTGGTTTCTTCAGCCATGGCGGGCGCCCCCACGTTTCGCAATGACATTGCTCCCATACTTTTTTCGCAATGCGTTGGCTGCCATCGGCCAGGTCAATCCGCTCCTTTTTCACTGACCACTTATACCGAAGCCAGGGCTAAAGCCAAATTAATCCGTGAGGTGACCGAAACCAGGATAATGCCGCCCTGGTTGCCCGATCCGAAAAAGAATCATTTCGTAGGCGAGCGATTCTTAACCGCTGAGCAAATTCAGGTTATCGGCCAATGGGTCGCGGATGGCTCTCCCGAAGGAACCGAAGGAACGATTCCGCCTCTTCCCGAGTTGACATCCGAGTGGAGCCTCGGAAAACCTGATCTTGTCGTGTCGTTACCCGAGGCTTATTTGCTGCCTCCGGATGGAATCGATGTCTACAGAAATTTCGTAATTCCCATTCCTTTGGCTGCCCGTCAATGGATTGATGCATATGAGTTTCGCCCAGGCTCTGCCAAAAACGTCCACCACGCTTTTCTTCGATTCGACAAAACCACCGGTTCCAGGGATGCGGACGAACGTGAATCGGGCCTCGGTTT
>JAQGOY010000076.1 GCA_028293375.1 Verrucomicrobiales bacterium
TGGCGAAGGATAAGCCCAACCATTTCAGGCTGCGGTGGTTTTTATGGATACCTACAAAATACCAAGCGAACTTGATGACGAGAATCGGCATGACAATGGATACTCCTGCCAGCAAACAGCTCAGGACATGCCAATAAATAGGAACTGGAACTAACTGGAGCCACCCAGCAAATAGCACTCTCCAGGACGGATAAAGGGCTGCCATGAAGACAAACTTTTCTAAAACGATTCCAGCTCCCATCCAGATGACCTGATCGAACAATACAATTTTCCTGTGATCCCGCCCTTTTCGTAAACGAAAAGTGTAGGCTGCGATCTGTGGAACGAATGTCATCCATAACAGAGGTTGCAGATAGAAAATCCATCGGTCCGTAAAGTTTTCGGTATACCAGTTAACATGGAACGAGGGCCCGTGACTTCTGCTCAGAGGATAAATCATGTCCATTGCTTCGTGCGGATGTCCACTTGCGAAATGAACTCCAAACAGAAACGTGCTCACAGCCAAACCGCTCAATATCGGATGGACGGTTATCAGGTTTGAAACCGTGCGGCCCCAGTTTCGATTCGGAAGGCAAAACTTCCAAAATAAAACGAACTCGCAAAAGGGCAGCATCGCCGATACCAAATTGTAAAGCGGCGAAGCAAGGTGAGAATCCATCCCACGCAACACTGCCATCTCGCAACCCACGGTCAAAGCGAACTGATTAAACTTCGCGAAAAAGAAATTAAGCAGAACGCCCGCGACAATCCAGAGGCATCGGTTGAGCCAGAGCTGGCGAAGATTCATCTTGCCATATTCGTTCTCCAATTGTGCCCGGTCCCCCAATCGTCCCAGGGCCAGGGAAAAAGATTCTTCAGCAGTTAACTCGGCGCTTTGCAAAGCTACCGCAGAATCGCGGAGGTGCGCTTCGAGTTCATCGAGGTTCTCGATTTTGAAAGCAGGCGAACCCGCCAGGCTCAGTCGCCATTGCGAGATTGCTTGGTTCAGATCGAATTGGGATTTACTTTCCATAATTTGGCGAGTGTGGTGTGGACCGACATCCACTGCTCCTTTTCCTCCTGAAGCGCTTTTTTTCCTTCCCTGCAGATCCTGTAATATTTCCGTTTGCGACCGGAATCAGCCGCTTTCCATTCTGACTCGATCATCCCCTGCTCTTCCATCCAGTGCAGGACGGGGTAAAGCATTCCTTCCGTCCATTCGATCTTGCCTGAGGAGAGTTCACGAACCTGCTGGATGAGTGCGTAACCGTAGTTTTCATCATCGGCTAAAACGGAGAGGACAAGAGGAACGGTACTGGCTGCGACAAGTTCCTTCGAAAGCATGAATCGAACATGACATAGCACCGCTAGGCATGTCAACTTTTATACTATTGCGCAGAATGCAACGATAGAACCCTAACACCGGAGTGCCGGGCAAAAAGATTATGGGCGTTGGCCCCAGGGTAACAAAGCGGGAAAAAGCACGAGGTTTAAGTCCGGGTCCTAAATCACGTAGGAATCGCATTTCAAACACGACCGTTCCGATTTTTGCGCTAAATCGCATTTCTGGACTGTAACGTTTTTGCTTGATTACAGTCCTTTGAAGGATGCTCCCGGGGAGGCCGCTCTGGTTCCCTTGCTCCAAAAACGCCACCTTCATCTTACGTCCAAAGAAGCAGGTAATTTCGAGTTGACCGCTTATCCTGGTCTCATCGCCAAAGAAAGTTACTGGCAGCTGGCCGCAGCGCAGCATGGCCGGAAACTCCATCGACTTCTTCGTCCAAGTGCTCGGTCTGTCGTTTAACAACGCCATGCGCGAAATCACCGCCTCCTAGATCGGTTGGAAACGACTGCAAAAATGCCGCTGGCGTCATAAGGTTATGACGCCAGTTTGGTTTAGCAGCGGAGAAAAGTGTGCAAAACATGACCTTATGACGACAGCATGGAAAAAAGGAACTTTAAGAAATTTGAAAAGGGAAAATGGCCGCCGTCATCGTAATGCTACTACCAGAGCGCGGTTATTTGGAAACAAATTTGAATGCCAGTTCGGTAATCTTTCCAAAACCCTTACGATGCCGATTTGGTCGTTTTTATGACCACAATTAAATCCTTAACAGCTATCCTCGCCTTCGTCTCTGCGGCAAGTCTTCAGTCACGGAATTACCCAACTTGATGGAGCATCATCAATATCCATTGATTGACCCCGCCACCTTACGGTGTAAAGCGGCTCTTCGGGAAAATCATTCATTGTCAACTCGCATAACTCATCACACACCTTCGCCGACCATTGCGGCCTTTCTGGGGTCTTCAACCACATGATCCGTTCAGTCAGCAGGTCTTGGATTGTTCGTATGCTCCGCATTGGCTTTCTATTCAGTTCCGAATTTCTGATTAACCGCAGCATTAGGTTTTGTCTCACTCTCAATAATTCTCTGCCAAAGAGCCTCGTCTTGATATCCCTGCTTCGAATACTTGTCTATGTAGTACTGTAAGGATTGACTCCTGCTGCAATCAAACGCTTCTGCAAAATGAAAAGCATTTTTATAGCGCCTTCGTTGCCTGTGCATGCTAAGTCCGTTTCATCCTTTGAAATTTCATCCTTTCGCATCGCTACTTGATGCCCCCCAGCGTCGTAAACGGCAAAGTAGCGATCACCCTCCTGCCATATCTCAAGGTCATTAAACTGGAATAATTTGTTTTTCATTTAATCGGTTTAAAGACTAGTGAAAAAGTATAGGAATTCGATGTCACAGGTGCAACAATTGCTTCCGGTATGTTTCCATTCGTGCGCCGACCAGTTTGCCAAAAGCGGTTGGCCCCAAATTCATTCCCTGTTGGAAACCGGACTACTTGGGACGTAGAAATTTTAATCATGATATACGCTCCTCCAAAAGAGTCATCGGATTCGAACCAACACAGGGTGTTGGCAGTGCGAGGAAAGCGAATGAAATCATTAAATGCACGACTTACCCCCACGAAAAGGGGGTAGATAGTTGGGATGTAAGGGCTATCGCCAACCAATAATTTACATCCACGGCCCAACTACCGTATTACCACCTCCCCAAAGTCTCGTCGGCTACCGCCCGACTCATCGCTTTTTCCCGAGGGTGACCATTTGTAGTCCGCCTAGCCGTTGTCCTTTACCAAAAATCGGTAAGTCGGCCGCTCAGAACGATGTCCTTTAGGAACGACACCTTGGGGGGAATGCCGCGAAATAAATTTGTTTCTATTGTCTGGACGCGTAGGAAATCATTTTCTGGACTGCAAACCAGAGAAGTGGATATTTTGGGCCTTATGGGCGAGGTGGACTGGAATATTTTTCTAAAGGACTACAATCGTGAATTGCTCCGATACGAGCAAGTGAGGGAAACTGCTTCTCCGGAAGTTCTGAACGAAGCTTGGCTTGGCTTTCCTGGGGCGTCGGAGCAGGAAATAATTCAGCTTGAAAGCCGAATTGGAATGCGCTTGCCACCGTCTTATTGTTCATTCCTTAGAGTTAGTAATGGTTGGCGTTTCCCATCTGTCTTCATTTCAGAGGTAATCAGATCAACGAAAGTTACGTGGTTTAAGGAACATTACCAGGATTGGATTGATGCTTATGTTGTTCCAGCTGCTGAACTTCCACGCCTCTCGGACAAGGAGTATCTGGTATATGGCATTCGCCAGGGAACCATTTATTTTAGGCCTGAATACTTGCAAACGGCACTTCAGATTTCTGAACCTGGTGATTCCGGAATTGTGTTGCTAAATCCGAAGATAACCACAAAGGAAGGAGAATGGGAAACGTGGTTTTTCGCCAACTGGCTACCGGGCGCGATTCGGTATCGATCCTTCGCAGAGTGGTTAATTTCAGAACGGCTTTATTGCAAGAAGTCGTTTACCCGGGTGCCGAAGTCGCAACTCAAAAGCAATAAGAACATTAACAAACCACTTTCAATAAAAAAGGCGCAGGCAGCCGCGAGAATGGGGCAAACAGAGCTGGCCTTGGAGGCGCTGGAAACGCTCGCTTCGGAGGGAAGTGACATCGCTGCCGCTTCACTCGCCGAATTGTATGCTTTCCTCGGCAAATGGGAATTGGTTATTGCCAATGCGGGGCGACTCATCGCCAATCCTGAAGCTGTTTACGCCGGGAATGTTTTTAACGATATGATCCAATTGCTGGGACGGGCCGGGCACCACTCCGGGAAGTGGTCGAGTGTCATTGATGTTGCAAAATTCGCGCTTGATAAAGCCTCGCATTGCCAACCCCTGAAACCGGATTTCCATCGAACGGAAAAGGTTTTGCTCAACCTTTGCGAATACGCGAAGCGTAATGGAAATCCGCCGAATGAACTTCTGGCGATTTTTGGTGTTCAGTGTCCTTTTGCGAAGATGTCGAGGAAGGAACGCGAGGACTGGTATAAGTCGGGCGTCGAAAATGTAGACACGAACCGACCGGATCTGAAAAATAATTCCCTGGCCAAACAAGAATACTTTTTTTCGCTTGCCAAGAATGATTTGGAGGAGGAGTGCATCAGAATTTATGAAGAATACGGCAAGAATTTTTTAATGGCGTGGCAGGCTGCTGAACACGTCGCCCCCATCTATCTTCGGAGGGGAAACCATCAAGCTGCCTGGTTAGCCATTGAATCCAATATCTCCAAATGGTGGCCGATGGATCGCGCACAAGTGGCACCCGTAATTCTGATTAACGATGAATTTATGCATTCCATGATGACTCCGGAGCGGTGTTTACTTGTTTTATCCACACCCCGAGGACCGGAAGGGGTCGAAAAGCCTTAACATAGGAATACACCACTTTGAGCAATCCGTTTATTTTGATAATGGTTGGGGTGTTCCTTACCGCAGTTGCTTATTTTGCGGGTGTGGGAGGATTTCTAATCGCATGGATGGGAATATGCTTCTGCATTACCGGAATTGCGCATGCAATTGGCAGGCACGCTATCTACGGAAAGCAAGGCAACGGTAAGTTGACGCCGTGGGGCTGGCTTCTCTTTTTTCCCTTTTTAAGTTTCACCCACTTTACATGGCATGTTATGCGCTGGATCAGCCGAGAACCAAAAATTTCCAAAGTGAATGATGAACTGTTTATTGGAAGGCGTTTACTGGCAAACGAAGTGGATCTCAGGGTTGCCAATTACCTGGACCTCACGGCTGAATTTGCGGAACCGATAGGAGTCAGAAAGCGTGAGGGCTACAGGAGTTTTCCCATCCTGGATGGTGCGTGTCCGACTCCGGAAGCGTTGGGTGGCCTTGTAGCGGGCTTGCCTGATGGTGCCACATTTATTCATTGCGCCCAGGGTCACGGTAGAACTGGGCTTGTACCCATAGCGCTGCTGCTCCATCGAAAACAAGCCAAAACCGTGCAGAAAGCCTTACAATTACTCCAGGATGTTCGTCCTGGATTGGCTCTTAATCGAAGACAAATGAAATGTGTTGTCCAGTTTGATAACTTAAGGAAATCAAAGTGTTGAAGTTGTCGATCAAGTGACTGCTCGGCGTTAGCTGGGACTCTTATGCACCAGTGCTATATCTCCGTCTGAAATTCACCTTCGCATGGGCCATTTGCCGAGTTTCCTGTCATTCTGCTTTACGCCACTTGCATTGTGCGGTGGTGTTTGTTGTTCCCGTCGCGCCAGCTTCCGTTGGTTGCAACGAAGGGGCGTAGTGTTTCGACAGTTGCAGGTCTTCTGGCTGGCTTGTGACCGGGCTTATTGGGAATGTTGTTCTTCATGGCACTGCGCCGGTGGCGAGTTCGCCATAGGGCGTTGCGCACGGGCAGTGTAGGTGGAGCTGTTGGAGTTTTGGATTTATGCGAGACTTACATTCAAACCGGTCAAATTTTTTCTACAGATGCCGCTTCGGGAATGCGGCGGAAATGCAGTCGACAGCATAATCAGAGGCGCTCACCCACGCGAGATGGAACCAGCCTCACTCGCGTCAAGGTTGCATCGGTGTCGATGCCAGAACCAAAAAGCAAAGGCGGTTAACAGTACGACCGACATTCCGGTGATGGGAGTAATGGTGGCGATCCTGGCGCGTTGCTTTTCTGACAAACTCAATAACAAAAGTCCCGTGTCGCCGACGGCCCATTGACCGATATTGAGTCCGGCATGCAGGCCGATGGGAAGCGCCAACCCGCGTGAGACAATCGCGGCTATTCCAAAAAGGAGACCACTTGGTAACACGCCATAGCACACGGATTGCCAGGACCATCCGTAAAGTATGTGACATAACGCGAACGCCACCTCGACTGTACCCTGAGCTTGCCAGAAGCCAATATTCTGAACGAGCGTAGGCAACGGATAGCCTCTGAAGCCAAGCTCTTCCATGCAGGAAAGTGTGAGGCATGTTGATATGACAAGCATCACTTGACTCAAGTGAATTTTTGCCGACCAGGAGATAGGAAATGGCCCTGTAAAAGCGATAAATATTACTAAAATCAAACCGGGAATCGCCAGTCCGACAATGCCACCTGCGGCCAGGCGAAGAAGGCTTGCCGGGTTAAAACCCAAACCGACGTCGGATGGGGTACGGGCATTGCGTTTGAGGAGGATCAAGGAGAGGGCCAGGAGCAAAATGCTGCAGACTGCACCCCAAACCAATTGCCCTAATTCGTTTGGAACCAGTGATTTCACTTTCGACACAAGCACAAGAATGACAAGGTAAGCAACCCAAAAGAGGAGGACGTAGCCGACTAAAGCGAAATGCCGCTTTGGGCGCGAAAGGTCATTCATTTCATTTCCTAGTGATTATCACTTTTAACAAGCTGAGCACCGTCAATTCGAAGCAAACTCAATTCAAAGCAACCTGACAACGAATGATTTGAAGAAAATGAAGTCAAATAAAAATGCAACCGAAGAACTACTGAAGAGTTTAGAAAAACACCTCGCCGGGCCAGCCTGGAATCCTGGTCGAACAAGTTGTCGGTGTGGAAATTCGAAAAATCTTGTAGGATGGCCTAAAAGTAGCTTCAACTGCACATAGTAAAACTTTATCAAAGATTCCGGGGTATGTGGGGCCGAAGCAAAAACTTGAGAGAATGCAACAGTTGTGGATATTATATTCAGAAGCATCTGACTCGATGCCCGAAGTGCGGGAATAATCAACACAGTTTGGTGATCCACTACCTGGCACGCTGGGGGAAAGAGATCCGCAAACCACGGTTTCTCGCAACAATTCTCTTATTTGTCATGGCTATTCTATCGGTCTATCTTTTTTTAACCCATTAATAGACAACATCTCACCCTTTAAGGAACGCGCACTCTTCAGCCACGAATTCCAGTGGATTGGTTTAGGTTATTGCCGGACCGACTAGGATGACAAATTCACCCTTGAGTGTCCTGTTTTGAATCTTCGCGATGATTTCTTCGGGTCGGCCGCGCAGAATTTCCTCAAATTTTTTGGTCAGTTCGCGGGCGATGACCACTTCCCGGGCAGGATAAATTTCTTTGAGTTCTTCAAGAATTTTTTCAACTCGATAAGGGGATTCGTAAAAAATGAGAGTGCCGGGGATGGGCTCCAGTGCTTTCAGCTTATTTTTTCGCTGACCCGATTTGTGCGGTAAAAATCCACAGAAGTGAAATTCTTCGGTTGGAAGGCCGCTGGAAACCAATGCGGAAACAAAAGCACACGGTCCCGGCACCGATTCGACCCGAAAACCTGCAGCACTCGCTGCTTTGACAACACGTTCCCCAGGATCACTGATTCCGGGTGTTCCAGCATCCGTAATCAGCCCAATCTTTTCACCGCGCGCCAGTCGGGCCAGGATCTCTTCAGATCTTTTGGCTTCGTTGAATTGAAAATAACTGATCATCGGCTTCGAAATCTGGTAGTGCGCCAACAGCCTGCTGGAATGTCGGGTATCTTCGGCGGCAATGACGTCCACTTCACGAAGAGTTCGAAGGGCGCGCAAGGTGATGTCCTCCAGATTACCAATGGGAGTGGCGACAAGATAAAGCGTGCCTGCTTGAAGGGGAGGAAGTGAGGCATCGCCTGGGCTGTTCATGCAAGAAGGATTGCATTGAAGGGCGCGTGAGAAAAGAAGGATCGGTGAAGGAGCAGAGAACAAAGAAAGGTGGGTGAGATTACTTTAGGAGCATTGGGTTTGCGTCGCCGTTATCCGTTTCGTTCGCGGTATATGCTCAAAATCGAGATCTTTGGCGGGAGCTTCGTTTCCCGCTTGCCAGGAGGGCGCAGGGCCATACCTGGCAAGCGGAAAGCCTCGCTCCCATCCAAAGCTTTCGATTTTATTTAATATCGTAGGTTGGTTGTATCGCTGGTTGTCAGTGCTCGGAGGATCATTTTGGGGCGCGTCTGTGCTTCGCTGGACGCTTGTTCACAACGGCCTGGATATCAGTTTTCTGAAAACAGAAACATCTCCTGCTTTGGTGCAGGATGATCCTTTGTCCCATAACCTTTCTGAAGTCATTGAATATTTGCTCTCGGAAAAATTTCATCCGCTTTCAATCGCGTCGGAGCGAAAGCAGTTGGGGCTTTACAAGGGGAAATGAGCTGGAAAGAATTCGAGCGTGAGACAAACATTGGTAACATTGGATCTTGAGGGCGTATTGGTTCCCGAAATATGGATTGCGGTAGCGGAGAAAACAGGGATTGAAAAGCTTAGGCTCACCACACGAGATATTCCTGACTACGACGTTTTAATGAAGGGCCGACTGAAGATACTCGCGGAGAATAACCTGACTCTTTCTTATATCCAGGATGTGATTGGAACACTGACTCCCCTGCCCGGCGCAGAAAAATTCCTGAACAGTCTGCGTGAGGTGACCCAGGTGATTATTCTCTCGGACACATTCGGCGAATTTGCCAAACCGTTGATGCGTCAACTCGGCTGGCCCGCGCTTTTTTGTCACAGCCTGGTGATCGAGAACGATCGAATCGCCAATTACTCGCTGCGGCAGCCCAATCAGAAACAAAAGTCGGTGGCGGCTCTGAAAAGTTTAAATTATAAAGTGGTGGCGGCGGGGGACTCCTTCAATGACACGCCCATGCTACTGGAAGCGGACAAGGCATTCTTCTTTCATGCGCCGGAACATATCCAGAAGCAATTTCCGCAGTTTCAAGCTGTCGACGATTACGATGTTCTGCTGGGACTAATCCAGAAGGAATTGTGAGTTAATCTTCGAGCTTGGTTCCGCGCCCCATCAGGTCGTGAAGGGCGTGACCGATGTCCTTGCCTTCATAGAGAGTGGCGTAGACTTCGTTGATGATGGGGGTTTCAACCCCCACTTTTCGCGCCAGAAAATAGGCGGAACGCGCGGTGGGAAATCCTTCGGCAATAGCCTTGGATTTTACGATTTCTTCGAGGGTTTGGCCGCGACCCAATTTTTCTCCAAAGCCGCGATTTCGACTTAACTTCGAAAAACAGGTGACGGTAAGATCGCCAATGCCACTCAACCCGGCGAAGGTTTCTGAGTGAGCCCCACAGGCCACGCCGAGGCGGCGCATTTCGGCAATGCCACGAGTGAGCAACGCAGCCTTGGCGTTGTCACCGAATTGAAGCCCATCGCACATGCCAGCAGCGATGGCGATGACATTTTTAAGTGCGCCACCGAGTTCCACCCCGATGAGATCGTTGCTGGTATAGACGCGAAAGGCGGGTCGATGAAACACGCTCTGAAGAGATTTTGCGATGGAGTTTTTGTGGTTGGCAGCGACGATGGCGGCAGGAACTCCCCGGGCAACTTCCAGGGCCAATGTGGGTCCAGAAAGAGCGGCGACGCTGGCTCCGGGCATTTCCCGCTGCATGACGCCGGTCATGGTGAGGCCGGATTCATTTTCAATCCCCTTGGTGACGCTGACAGCGATCCCAGTAAAACCACTGAGTTGGGAAGTCACTTCACGAAAAGCCTTGGAAGGAACAGCAATGACGCAGCACTCTGCAGACTGGCAGGCTGCCCGAATATCTTTTTCCAGGATTAACTCTTTAGGGAGGTCGACTCCGGGAAGATACTGCTCGTTGCGCCCGGTGGCAGCGATCTCGTCCAATCGCTCCGGATGGTGAGCCCAGAGGGTCACTTCATTTCCATTGGAAGCAGCGACTTTGGCCAGGGCGGTGCCCCAGGCTCCAGCGCCAATGACGGTGACTTTCATTCCTGGGAATTCTCCTTTTTCTTTCCTATGCGATTCTCGGTGCCGTTGATCAGGCGTTGAATATTGGCTTTATGCTTGTAGATGGCGAGAGCTCCGATGAAAAAGGCGACGCCAATCATGAGGGGGCTTCGATGAAAAAGCAAAGCGGCGACAGGAAGAGAAGCGGCAGCGAGGATGGATCCCAGGCTGACATATCGCGAAGCGAGAAGAGCGACGATAAAGACGGCGATAGCGACAAGAAAAGCACTGGGGAACATGGCAGCCATTGCGCCAGCAGAGGTGGCAATTCCTTTGCCGCCCTTGAACCGAAGCCAGCAGGTGTAGTTGTGACCGAGGATGGCAGAAATGCCACCAATAATGGTCAACAATTCCAATTGATGTTCATTGACCGTGGTCAAATGAAAAAGGCTGAGAAGGATGGCGGGTACCTGAGCCGCAGCAAACCAGCCCTTCAATCCGTCACAAACCAGAACAATAATGCCTGCCGGTTTGCCCAAAACGCGAAATACATTTGTTGCGCCAATATTACCACTGCCCAGGGTGCGGATATCCACTCCCATCACCCGGGCGGTCAAATACCCAAAGGGTATGGAGCCCAAAAAATAGGCAAATACGATCACTGCCAGATATACTGCTAGAGACACAAGGCGAGTTTAGAAACTTTCCTGGAAAAGTTCAACCGCTGCTGTGCAATAATGTATTCCTGAGGAATGAAGATTTAATTGTGTTCCAACGGATAAGCTAGAAAATGGAGTGATGTCAGAACCGATTCGAGTAGCAGTCCTCGGCACAGGCTCCCTGGGCAAAGAGCATGCCCGCATATACGCGGAGCTTGCACAGAACAAAGAAATTATTTTTTCGGGCGTCTACGATGCATCGACTGAAGTGGCGCGCAAACATGCAGAAAAATACAATGTGACTTGTTTTGCCAGCGTGGAGGAAGCAATGGCATCGGCAGATGCCTTGAGCATAGTGACCCCGACCAGCACGCACTATGACCTGGCCAAAAAACTTTTGACGGCAGGCAAACACGTTTTGGTTGAGAAACCGATGACGAACAATGCGCAGCAAGCGGCGGAGTTAGTTCATCTGGCCCAGTCTGGAAAACGTGTTCTTCAAGTGGGACATGTGGAGCGATTCAATCCCGTTTACAAATACCTGGAATCCATTGCGGCAAATCCTCGATTTATCGAATCGCATCGACTCTCCCCCTACCCTGCCCGGAGCACCGATATAGGAGTGGTCCTGGATTTAATGATTCACGATTTGGACGTGATCCTGGCATTTGTGAAATCACCGGTGATTCATGTGGACGCAGTGGGAATACCGGTGTTGAGCGCTTCAGAAGATATAGCCAATGCACGTTTGAGATTTGCCAATGGTTGCGTGGCAAACTTAACGGCGAGTCGAGTGAGCCCGGAACGGATGCGCAAGATTCGAGTTTTCAGCTCCGGGCTTGTCTCGAGTTATGTCTCCCTTGATTTCCGGGCGCAGGAAGGATTCATCTATCGGATTGCCCGGGAAGAAGAACAGGAGTCGTCACTTTTCAAAAAGCTATTGGCTGGGAAAGACTCGGCGATTGTCAGTGCGTTTGCGGGCAAAAAAATCGTCCGCGAGCCGGTGCCGATAGAAAAAGATGAGCCGTTGAAACTGGAATTGAAGAGCTTTGTGCAGTGTGTGAAAGCAAAATCAACACCCGTGGTTTCCGGGGAATCAGCCAAACAAGCGCTGGACCTGGCATTCGAAATTACCGAACAGATAGCCAAAAGCATGAACTCATGATGTCTGTGCCGCGAAAATTCATGATTATTGCTGGGGAAGCGAGTGGAGATACCCTGGGCGCGGAACTTGTTCGTTCTCTTCGATCCGAAGAAAGCAAAGAGAAGCCACCAGTTTTCATTGGCGCTGGCGGTCCGAAACTGGCGGCTGCCGGGGTTGAACTTCTGTTCGATTTGGCGGTGCACTCCGTGGTGGGGATTTGGGAAGTGGTGAAGAACTATCCCAAATTCAAAGGGCTTTTCGACCAACTGATCGACCTGGCATTCCGGGAAAAACCCGACTGCATCATTCTGATTGATTACCCGGGGTTTAACCTGCGGTTCGCTCGCGCGATTCGAAAAAAACTGATTACCTCGCCAGATCCAGGATGGAAGCCGAAGATTGTTTATTATGTTTCGCCACAGATCTGGGCATGGCATTCGAGCAGAGTCCACCAGATCTCGCAGGACATGGATTTACTTTTGGCAATCTTTCCGTTCGAAAAACAATGGTACCAGGAAAGAGTTCCAAACTTCAGGGTGGAGTTTGTGGGGCATCCGTTGATTGACCGTTATGCATCCAGGGCCGACGAACAGGGTGAAAAAAGATATTTGTTGCTCCTGCCAGGAAGCCGCCAGCGGGAATTGAATAAACATTTGCCGGTGATGATTCCGGCCGCCCGGCGGATCCAGGAAGAGTTTGGCCTACCGGTAAGATTATTGCTGGCCGACGAAAAACTCGCACCCATTGTGGCGCCCTTTCAAGAAAGTTGGCCGGAGCTCGAGGTGACGCGGGGAGCGCTGGACAAAGCAATGACAGAGGCGAAGGTAGCCATTGCCTCATCAGGAACGGTGACGATGGAATGCGCCTATTTTGGATTGCCAACGGTGGTGATATACAAGACCAGCTGGAGCACCTATCAACTGGGAAAGCGATTCATCAAAGTGCGTTTCATCGCCATGCCCAATTTGCTGGCACAGAAGGAAATCTTTCCTGAATTGATCCAGGACGACGCCAATGCCGACAAAATAGCGGAGGCGACCAGGCGATTTTTGAAGGACCCTGATTTGAGGGCTAAAACAGAGCGCGAGCTGGCACAAGTCATCCAGAGCCTGGGATCCACGGGAGCCAGTGACAGAGGCGCATCGGCCATCCTTTCCTTATTTAACGCTTAGCCCAGCGTTTTCGCTCCATTTTCGAGGTTTCGGGCAGTAAAGATTGAATGCAAAAGATTCATTTTCGTCTTACAATAACAAGAATGACCCCGACCAGAATAAACCTGAAAAAGACTTTGACGACCAACTTTAAGGCGGCCGTTGGGGGGTGGAGTCGGAATCCTACACTGAAGGTTCTTTTTCTTGGGCTCCTGCTTATCGCTTCGAGGCCATCGACAGCTGTTGCTACTGATGCGGCGGGGCAGGAATTCTTTGAAAAGAAGGTTCGCCCTGTGCTGGTCGAGCAATGCTACAAATGCCACAGCAAAGAGAGTGAAAAACTCAAGGGGGGATTGTACGTGGATTCCTTCGAAGGCCTGCAAAAAGGTGGGGACACCGGGCCGGCGGTCGTGCCTGGGAATCTTGAAAAAAGCCTTTTGATTAAAGCGATCCGATACCAGGACGAAGAGCTTCAAATGCCACCGAAAGGCAAAAAGCTTTCCGGGGCACAAATAGCAGATTTGGAAGAATGGGTACGAATGGGCGCGCCGGACCCCAGAACAAATCAGGTTGCATCCGCTTCAACAAATTCCTCCGCCAATCATTGGGCTTTCCAACCGATCAAATCCTATGCACCGCCCAAGGTAAAAAACACGAAGTGGGTTCAAAACCCGGTAGACTCGTTTGTGCTGGCCAAATTGGAGGAGCACAAAATGAAACCCACCGCCCCGGCAGATCGCCGCACACTCATCCGGCGGGCTTATTTCGATTTGATTGGCTTGCCTCCGACCATTGAAGAGGTCGATGCCTTCGTCAAAGATAAGTCAAAGGATGCCTTTGAAAAAGTGGTGGATCATCTTTTGGCGCTTCCAGAATATGGCGAACGTTGGGGGCGGCACTGGCTGGATGTCGCGCGTTATGCGGATACCAAGGGTTATGTTTTCGAAGAAGAACGAAAGTATGGATATTCCTACACATACAGAGATTACGTGATTCGTTCCTTCAATGAAGATCTCCCTTACGACCAATTTATCAAGGAACAAGTAGCCGCGGATATCCTGGTGAAGGGAGACGATAAAAGGTCATTGGCAGCAATGGGATTTCTTACGCTGGGACGTCGCTTCCTGAATAATCCACCTGATATTATTGATGATCGCATCGATGTCGTTTCCCGTGGATTGATGGGGCTGACAGTTGCTTGCGCACGTTGTCACGATCATAAATACGATCCTATCCCCACCAAAGATTACTACTCGATGTATGGAGTCTTCGCGAGTGCCAATGAGCCTGCGGACAAACCCCTGCTGGGAACCAATTCTTTTCCGAAGGAATATCCGGAATATGTCAAAGAGCGTGGGGATAAGGAAAAAGAGATCCACGATTACGTGGAGGATAAGCAAAAAGAAACCCTTCGAGCGGCCCGAAATCGAACCGGGGATTATTTGCTGACCAGCTTTGAAGGGAATTTACCGGACCAGAAAAGCAAAAAGGAAAAGATAGCCCGGGAGCGCAAGCTGGATCCAGAAGTGGCGAATCGCTGGTCTCGAAGTCTGGAAACGTGGTTAAAACAAACGAACGAGTTTGCGAAATTTTGGAACGAGGCAACCGCGCTGGACACCAACAACTTTGAAAAGGGATATAACGAGCTTGCCCAAAAATATTCCGGTTTGACCTCGGCTTTCGCGAAACCAGCGACAAACCAAATTGATTCTTTGAAACAAGTTGCCGAGCTGTTGAACAAAACATTCGCCCAAATTGAAACCCGGGGAAGCGACAGTTCGACTAACAAAGTGGCACTAAACGATAAAGAAAAGTCGTTGTTCGAATTGATGCACGAGAAAGATGGTCCTTATGATTTTCCCAAAGACCATTTCAATGCGCTTTATGATGTGCCCACTGCCCAAAAGATTCGCGCGCTGAATCGGAAACTTGCGGAACTGGACGCGCAACATCCGGGATCGCCACCCAAAGCAATGGTTCTGGTAGAAAATGGGACCCCCACCAACCCACATGTTTTTGTTCGAGGCAATCCAGGAAACCAGGGACCCGAGATCACGCGGCACTTCCTGCAGGTGATCGCGGGCAAGGATCCAAAACCGTTTCAGCACGGCAGTGGCCGACTTGAAATGGCCGAGGCCATTGCCAGCAAAGACAATCCGCTCACCGCACGAGTTTATGTCAATCGGGTTTGGCTCCTTCATTTCGGCAGCGGGATAGTGAGCACTCCGAGCGATTTTGGAGTACGTTCGGATCCTCCGAGTCATCCGGAATTGCTGGATTACCTGGCCTCGAATTTCATGGAAAACGGATGGTCTACCAAAAAATTGCACAAGTTAATGATGCTTTCCAGCACCTACCAGCAGAGCAGCGAAAGCAACCCGGCGTACGAAGCGGTGGATCAATCCAACCGCTATCTGTGGAAAATGAACAGGCAACGGCTGGATTTGGAAGCCCTGCGGGATACATTGCTCGCGGTCTCGGGAAAACTGGATAAGACGATGGGTGGGCACCCTGTGGAGATTACCACCGAGACCTATTCTCCGCGCCGGACTGTTTACGGGTTTATCGACCGACAAAATTTGCCCGGTTTTTTCCGCACCTTTGATTTCGCGAGTCCTGATACTTCCAGTTCCAAGCGATTCTACACCACGGTCCCGCAGCAGGCGCTTTTCCTGTTGAACAGCCCGTTCGTGGTGGATCAGGCGAAGAAACTGGCGTCTCAATTAGACACCAACGCAGTGGAAAAGGAAGTTACCGCACTCTATGAAAAAGTGTTGCAACGCAAGCCGCACAAGGAAGAATTGGCCGCCTCCAAATCATTTTTGACCGCCCCTTTGGCGGATGACGTTTCAGAAAACTCGCCGTGGTCGTTCGGCTATGGTGAGTTGAACCTCCAGGAGGGAAAGCTGTTGCATTTTCAGCCACTTGCTGTTTTCAAAGATAAATCGTGGCAGGGAGGCGACAAAATGCCTGACGATAAATTGGGTTGGGTTCAAATCGGCGCAGCAGGAGGTCATCCTGGAAACGATCTTCAGCATGCGGGAGTTCGTCGGTGGGTAGCGCCTGTATCGGGAACGTATGAGATCTCAGGAAAGATAACTCATCCCTCAGACCAGGGAGATGGGGTCCGGGCTACGATCATTTCAAGCAAAGGAGTGGTGAAGACCTGGGACGTGAAACATGACACCAAAGAAACCACGGTGGAATCGATCATTGTACAAAAAGGAGAGGTGCTCGACTTTGTTGTCGATCCCAAGGAAAGCGTCGCCTTCGATAGTTATATGTGGTCGCCTTCATTGGCTTTGAAAGGAGCGAAGGAAGGAACCGCCAAAACTGTGTGGAATTCCGAAAGCGATTTCTCGGGTCCAGTGAAGAAAAAAGTGCCGCTGACCCGGATTGAGGAATTAGCGCAGGTTCTTTTGTTAACGAACGAGCTTTCCTTTGTCGATTAATGACGCCACTCGATTGTGAAGCTTAATAACTTCTCCTTTCTTGATTCGTCCATTCTATTTACGTAAGGTCTGCAATCTTGAAAAAGCAAGTTCGACCAGAAATTCCCAAGAAGGCGATTTACCGGCTTTCCGTTTATTTTCGCTGCCTTATCAGGCTCAAGAACAATGGAATCCGCACGGTGTCCAGCGAGGCGCTGTCCAAGGCTGCCGGGGTAAAGTCGACGCAGTTGAGAAAAGATCTCACCTACTTCGGGCAGTTCGGAACACGCGGATTGGGCTATGATGTGGGACAATTGGCCCAAATGATCTCGGATCTTCTGGGAACCAATAGCCTTCAGCCAGTGATCCTGGTGGGTGTTGGAAACCTGGGGTTGGCGCTGCTCTCTTATAGAGGATTTGAACAGGAGGGTTTTGAGATTGTGGCTGCCTTCGATTCAGACGTATCCCGCAAACGCGACAAGGACATCAAGCAACCCATTTACCCCATAGAGAAGCTTGGGGCGTTCGTTCGGGAGAACAACGTGAAGATGGCGATTCTGACGGTGCCTACGCTGGCGGCTCAGGAAGTCACCAATTACATGGTGGAGAGCGGCATTACCGGGATACTCAATTTTGCCCCGATCGTGATTTCCGTTCCCGAAGATGTCATGGTCAACAACGTCAACCTGGCTATTGAGTTGGAGAACCTGAGCTTCTTTATCCAGGGATAATCTGCTCGATCATTTCGAACCAACAAAAAGGCGACCCGGGTTTCGGGTCGCCTTTTGATGGAGTGTTAAATCAGGCCTCTTTCTTTGGAACACGCAGATCAATATGCAAATCGCGCAATTGCTTCGGTTCCACGGGGCTTGGTGAGTCGGTCATGAGATCCGTTCCCTTTGCGGTTTTCGGGAAAGCAATCACATCACGAATACTTGTTGTCCCGCAAAGGATGGCCACCAGACGATCGAAGCCCAACGCAATGCCGCCATGTGGAGGCGCGCCGTAGCGGAAAGCCTCGAGCATATAACCAAAACGGGCCTGGACCATATCCGGCGGAATTTGGAGGATTTCCTCGAAAATCGTTTTTTGAACGTCGGGCTGATGAATACGGATGGATCCGCCTCCGAGCTCAACGCCATTGACCACGATATCGTAGTGCTGTCCGCGGACCTTTTTAGGGTCTGACTTGAGCAGAGGGATGTCTTCAGTGACGGGCGCGGTGAAAGGATGGTGGCTCGAGTACCAGCGGTTCTGTTCTTTATCAAAACTCAATAATGGAAATTCAATAACCCAAAGGAAATCGAATCGGTCAGTGGGGATGGAGAGCTTCCCCTGCCCTTTCAGCACCTCAGCGCAGTAGAGGCGGATTTTGCCGAGGATTTCACAGGCATTGAGCCATTGGTCGGCGGCAAACAGAATGAGATCGCCCTCCTGGATTTGGAGACGGGAAGTGAGGGCAGCTTTTTCGGCCTCCGTGAAAAATTTAACGATTGGAGATTTCCACTCGCCATTCTCGACCTTGATATAAGCGAGCCCTTTTGCCCCGAAACTTTTGGCGTAATCGGTCATGGTTTCGATCTGGCCCTGAGTGGCTCCGGCCAAACCTTTGGCATTCAGAGCCTTTACGACCCCGCCATTGGCGATGGCGCCGCTGAACACTTTAAAAGTGCTGGTGCGGAACTCTTCGGTAAAGTCGACCAATTCCATGCCG
Source organism: Verrucomicrobiales bacterium (assembly GCA_028293375.1). Lineage (GTDB taxonomy): Bacteria > Verrucomicrobiota > Verrucomicrobiia > Limisphaerales > JAQGOY01 > JAQGOY01. The sequence goes on from JAQGOY010000076.1 coordinate 18,150, forward strand.
AACCGGGTATCAGGCTTATCAATGCCGTAACGGTTCAAGGCCTCTTCAAAAGAAATGCGTTT
>JAQGOY010000106.1 GCA_028293375.1 Verrucomicrobiales bacterium
CGATAAATAATAGCCCCCATCCCGCCTCCGAGAAACAATAGCAGGATTAGGGCGGCAGTAATCGATTTTTGCACAAACCCAATCGATCGTCTGGATTTTGCCAGAAGTTCCTCCAGCGCCGATCGATGTGAATCTGCGAGTCGATATCCCATTTCTAAAATCTCTGTGGAGGATTTAATCAACTCCAGCGCCGTTTCCAGCTTCTGGGTCGGTTCCCCGTAAATGATTCCAGTGGATCGGTGCGCCTTTGCCAGGAAATTGTCGTAGGCAACGTCCACCTGATTTAGAAGCTCTTTTTCGTGTGGTGAATTCAATCGTGGTTTTTGTTCATCAATCCATCGGTTGAGTTCATCACTTTCTTCCTCAAAACGGGCAATGACTTTCGGATCGCCGGACAATTGGTAGGAAATAAGGCTGGTGTTGAGATTAAGAATGCTTGCCTGGAGATGATCCGCAATTTCGAAACTGGAAATTTGTTCATGAGAAAACGTGTCGTGAAGTTGCTGCATCTCGTTGTGAGTCAGTAGAGCGCCAACCCCAATTAGCAACGAAAGCAGCGCAATCGCACAGATAAAGAGAACAATTCTAGCCTGAACAGATAGTTTCATGGTGGAGGTAAAAAAAGAATCAAAGTAGTCAAAAAATAGCCACTAAAGATGAGTATTCACTCCGGATTGCCCCGTTTCCACGGTCTTTTATGGATGGCATAGAGTTGGCTTGTGTGTTCTTGGCCTGATACTCAGTCATTTTGAATAATTTCTTTCAACATGTGAAGACGAGAAACCGCAGACGGTGGGTTTTGACCATTGTTCTAAGCATGGTCAGTTCCGCTTTTACATGCAATGCCACTGGACAGTCGTATGAACCTTCTCCTGATGGGGGAAGGACAGAGTTTAATTCAACGGGTTATTCGCTTGATTAAATTCAAGATTTGCGTCTGGCGAAAAGGGCAACAATCTGGCCACCCGGGTTAATTTTGTTCCACCTTTCTTCCAGCCAAACATTCATTCCGTTAGTTTTGGCGAATACAAAGATTGGCATAATCTTCGCTTTAATCGTCCACTACCATCAATTGCAGTTATGAAGGGCAGACCAAAAGAATACAGTTATTTGGCAAATAAAGGACATTACTTCATTCAAGCCTCTTCCAAGTCCGTCACTTGGGAGCTTATTTATTTGTGCTTTTCGGAAGACCATGCGCTCGGGACGTTTAACTCCTTGGAGGATTGTTGCCGATCGGCAAAAAACCATTTTCATGGGCGTAGCTTGACTCGTCGAAGGCCGAGGATGGGGGATATCGAGAAGTTGTCTTCGTGGGAAAGTTCTGTTTCGTCATCCCTTTGAAGCGATCTCGCAATGGAACAACTTTTTGAAATATTCGTGACCCATTTTTTCGCCCTTCCCTGTGAAGTTCGCCACCAGTCCTTCATCATGGCCTCTCACGTTGTTGCCATGGGAAAATCAAACAGGGAAGGAAAGGACCAAATTTTTTTAGAATTAATAAATCCGAAACCTGAATCAATGGACGAGTTATCCTCGCTTATTTTCAAAAAGGTAAACAGGTATCTGAGGGAATGGACCGAGATCAGTCGTGCTGATCAGGAGCGATTGATCTACTTCCATTTAAAGATAATTGAGCTTTATTACCAAAATAACCGGACTTCTCATGGCCGGATGGCGTAGGTTAATTTATTGCGGAAGTGCAGTGCGGACATCGCATGGCGCTAATCGGGATGGGCATCTTGCAAAACTGACACTCCTTGGTTGCTGGCGCTGCTGCTGCTTCCTTGTGAATGAATTTATTCATCTGGCGAATGAATAGAAAAATCACGAACGCCACGACGAGAAAATCAATGACCGATTGCAAGAAAGTCCCATAGGCAAGAACTGGAATTCCCTTTGCCTTGGCCTCTGCCAGGGTTCCAACAAAGTCTCGACGCAAGGGCAGGAACATTTGTGTAAAGTCCTTTTGACCAGTTAACAAGCTCAAGGGAGGCATCAGCACATCCGACACGAAGGAAGTGACAATTTTTCCAAATGCCGCCCCAAGGATTACGCCGATTGCCAGATCCACTAAGTTGCCTCGCATGGCGAATTTTTTAAACTCGTTGAGAAACCCGCGGCCTTCCTGGACTTTTTCCAGAACTTTATCCTGATATTTAATGTTCATGTTTATTTTGATGATGAAAAATGCATTCATCTAAATCCGTGAGGAAAGAGTCTATATCTTCCCGGGTCGTGTCCCACGAGCACATCAATCGGCATCCACCCTTTCCTATAAAACTGTAGAATAACCAGCCTTTGCCGCGAAGATGTGCCTGCGCAGCCTCGGGCAATGTCACAAAGACCGAATTGGCCTCCCGCGGGAACATCGGCATTATCGTTTTTTTAGAAAGTTGCTCCTCCAGATAGGAAGCCATTGCATTCGCGTGTCTGGCATATTTTAACCATACGCCGCCTGTCAGCATTCCCACCCAGGGGGCTGCCAAAAATCGCATCTTGGATGCCAGTTGCCCCGCCTGTTTGCAACGGTAATCGAATTCGTAAGCAAGCTCCTTTTTGAAGAACACCACGGCTTCCCCTATTGCGATTCCATTCTTCGTGCCGCCAAAACAGAGCACATCCACCCCGGCTTTCCATGTGATTTCGGCTGGCGACAAATTCAATCCAGCTACTGCGTTGGCAAATCGTGCTCCATCCATATGAATCTTGAGATTCAACTTGTTGGCTACTTCCTTGATCGCCAATAGCTCCTTCGGCGAATAAACAGTTCCAAGTTCTGTAGCCTGGGTGAGGCTTAGCACTCTCGGCTTTGGAAAATGAATGTCCGTCCGTCTCTTTACCATCTGCTCGATGGCCTCGGGTTGAACCTTTCCGTTTTGCCCCGGAATCAAGAGCATTTTGGTGCCGTTCGAGAAAAACTCTGGCGCGCCGCATTCATCAGTTTCCACGTGGGCCACGTCACTGCAAAGGATGCTGTGGTACGATTGGCAGAGCGATGCCAAAGAAAGGGAATTCGCTGCGGTACCGTTGAAAACAAAAAATACTTCGCAATCCGTTTCAAAAATCTCGCGTATGGAATTGGTGGCCATTTCCGTCCACGGGTCATCCCCATAACTTCGCACATGACCTGTGTTGGCCTGCTGCATGAATTCCCACGCTTCCGGGCAAATCCCCGAGTAGTTATCACTGGCAAATTGTCCATGCTTTGTTGCCACATTTTTCATCGTGCGGAAAGGTTATGGGAAATTCTGGTCATTACTCAATCTTTACTCCACATTCTGGCCTCCTGAAATGAAAGAAATCAAAGCCATTATTTTTGACCTGGACGGGGTCATCGTCGACAGCGAGCCTCGTCACCAACGCGCCTTCACAGAAATTTTTTCGGAAATGGGATATGCCGAAAATCATGGTATTCATTTTCACAAATATATAGGCACCTCGGATAAATCAGTCTGGGTGGACTTTATCGCGAGGCATCAACCCAAGTTCACGCTCGACTACCTGATGGATTGGAAACAAAAAAAGTATTTGGAAATTCTTCACCTGGATCGTCCAATTTACCCGGAGATTCCGCTTCTTCTCGAAAAGCTGCATGCGCGTTACCCCCTGGCCGTAGCCTCGGGATCATTGCATCCTGTTATCGACGCGGTTCTCGCACTCAAGAACCTGCGTCATTACTTTAAAACCATTGTCAGTTCCCAGGACGTCACTCATCCGAAACCAGAACCTGACATTTTCTTGAAAACGTCAGAAAATCTAGGCGTTCCTCCATCTGAATGTTGCGTTATTGAGGACTCCGCAGCCGGAGTTAAAGCTGGTATACGTGCTGGGATGAAGGTTATCGCCATCACCAATACTCATGAAGCGATTAAACTCGGTAGTGCCACTCATGTTGTCACAAGCGTGGGACAAATAGAAAAGCTGCTTCTCCCTTTGTAGACATAACGCTTCAATTCAGAGTGAATTCCTTGAGAAAACGCATCATGGAATAAAACAGAAAAATCAGTTTTCTCTCCTTCTGAACTCCCTGGCGAACCAGAACCATGTATTGTGGCACAACTCACGCCGCCTCCCAGCAAATTGGAGCAACTTCAACTCAATCCCAACAAATTATTAAAGTCCGAGGAAGTGAAATAATCCGCGGGATTTAGCAGGTCCTTCGACATCGAGTAGGGGATCCCGGTGATGACGAGCTTCCAGGTTAAACTGGGCCAGCACGCCGAGGCTTTGTGACCCGCGCCCCCCGCTCCGAATCGCGTCGAATCCATAACCGTACCCGAGCAGGAATTCCCAGCTGTCCCTCGGGGAGCGATAGCCAAGGCCGGCTCCCAGGCCGGAATGAAAGTGTCCGGGTTGAGAAACGCCTTGCAGGTACTCAATCTCAGCCGCACTTCCCATCATGGTGATGTTCCATCTCGCTTTATTGTCGATTGGAATGAGATATTGCGCTGACAGTAACGCAAATTGTTTAGCCGTTAATTCCTGATAGTAGTAGCCCGGAATAATCAATGGGAATTCAGAGGACAAAGGCAACAACCCGCCCAACCGATAAGCGGAAAAGCGATCGGCGTGAACGCTGGAACCAGCAGTAAGGCTCACGCTAAACTTATGTTGCCAATCCGGAATAATGTAAGCCAACAGTGCGCGAGCCCAGAATAGATGGGTTGTTTCGCGAATATCCCTGTCGCCGAGGTAACCATAAGACCCGCTGCCGGTCCTCGCCTGTCCCTCATACCACGTCGAAATTTCCATCGCCAAATCGGGTGACAGAGTGGGTTCCTTGCCGCCCCAGCGTAATCCCGTTCGGATCCCTACCGTAGCGCGATCGTCGGGCAAAACGAAACCCGGTCCCGTTTGATCGTCTTTTTCATAGACTGAATAGTGTCCCGTCAGCCGCATGACCCAATTCAAGGGAATCCGTTGGCTCGGGTTGAACAAATGATAAATGCGGGCCGAAACTTCCGCTCCGTGCCCGGTGAAAGATTCTTCTTTGAAAAGTTTGCCCCCTCTTACCTCGAAATAGCTGTCTGCAAATCCTCCTCCCGCGAATCCAATTCCAAGATCTGTGTTCTCTCCAAGCGCATTTTTAAAACCCAATTCGCTGTCTAAGTATATAGGAGCCACCGCTAATCGAAGGGTGATATTCGTGCGAATGAAACCGGGATCGTTACGATAGTAAAATGCATAAGCCGCGAGAGGGCCATGTCCTTCTAAAGGCTGATTAAATCCAAACTGTATCAGTTGTCTTTTTTCTGGATCAATTTGTGCCTGACACACTGCCTGCCATCCCAGGACTAGTGCTGCAAAAACCCCTAAAAATTTTATTTTTCCCACGGCCCCTTATTAATGCGAACGGGCCACCTGCATCAAGGGTAAACTGGATGGTTGTCCAGTAGGCAACCTCCCGGTAGAGTGACCATAAGATGAGCAAAGTAAAAAAATTACTACATACCCGGTATCGCCTCAACGATTTACAAAAGTCAGTCGACTTCTATACTGACATTCTTGGACTCATTGAGGTGCGTCGCCATAAATCTCCGCGCGGATCCGAACTGGTATTTTTGAAAGCACCGCAAAGCGAAGAGTTGATTGAGCTTTGTCATTTTCCCAATAGCGGTCCCGTTTCTGTGCAGGCAGATCTGACCCATCTTGCTTTCGAGGTCGATAGCCTCGTCGAATTCGGGAAATTTCTTGAGTCAAGAGGGCTTAAATATTCCGATGGACCAACCATGCGTTCGGATGGCACCGGTGGTTTTGCTTTCGTTGATGCTCCTGAAGGTTACGAGATTGAACTGATCGAACGCTCCAAAAACCCTTTATTGGCAGGTTACTAGCTCTTTCCAATCACCCAAGGAATCATGAGGATTTATGATGTCGCCATGACGCATATGCTGGATACCGATGATTTTTTCATTCATCGCGTTCAGCAATCCTGCGCTCGCCTGGGACTCAATTTTTTTCTCGTGGAACCTCTTTGGGTCGAGTCCTTCCTTCATCAATTCGTTTTAGGCAAAATGTGGTGTCGCGTGCTCATCAATATGCATAGCGAGCACCATCAGCCTCAGGACATTTTTCATCGCGTTGTTCGAATGGTGTCTGAAAAAGGCGGAATAGTCATTGATCCTCCGGATATTTCTATTTCTGCTTTTGATAAGGCATGGCTTCATCCGAAGTTGATCGCCGCCGGGATTTTTGTTCCGCACAGTGTCATTCTTTCCAGTGATCAGACATCCACTTACAAACTCACCGATCAGGAACGCGAAATGATTGGGCTTCCGTTCGTGATCAAGCCTAGCATGGGTTACGGCCGAAAAGGCGTCATCCTGGAAGCCTCTGCCGAAACTGAGCTTGCTCGTTCAGCTTCCGCGTGGCCGAATCCCCATTACCTTTTGCAGAAGCGCATTATTCCCAAAACAATTGGCGAAGACCCCGCTTACTTCCGAGTTTTCTACGTGTTCGGAAAGACTTGGATTACCTGGTGGAATTGTTTTACAGATCAGTATCGCGAAGTAACACCGTACGAAAAAGAAACTCATCACTTGCAGAAACTGGAGCAAATCGTAACTACCATTGCTCAGGTTTCACGAATGAATTTTTTTTCCACTGAAGTGGCCATTGACTCAGCCGAAACTTTTATCGCCATCGACTATGTGAATGATCAATGCCATCTCTTGACGCAATCCTCTGATCCTCGCCGTGGCGTTCCTGATCGTATTGTCCGGGAAATCGCCGAGGCTCTGGTTGAGGCATCGTCGCGGCTGATTCAGGTAACGAAGGGCAGGGGTTAAGATGGTCTTTTGCGCCAGAAATTTTCGCTTCGATTTTCCCCGCTCTCCTCTTGTGATGGGGATACTCAATGTCACGCCCGATTCTTTTTCGGACGGTGGCCATTTCCTCACCCCCCCTTCAGCTATCGCTTATGGGATCCAAATGGTCGAAAATGGCGCTGATTGCCTGGACGTCGGCGGCGAAAGTACTCGGCCTGGCGCCATCCCCGTTGAGGAACAGGAAGAAATGGACAGGATACTGCCTGTTATTTTCGAACTTTCCCGTCAAACAAATGTCCCCATATCGTGCGACACTTCAAAACCGAGGGTCGCAAAAGCTGCCCTTGAAGCGGGAGCATCTATCATCAACAACGTTGCTGGCAATCGAGACGAAATAGAAATGTGGCAGACTGTTTCAAGGTTTGGTGCCGGTTACGTTTTGATGCACAATCGGGGCACACCCGCAACCATGCAATCACTCGCTGTTTACGATGATGTAAGGGCAGAAGTGGAGGCTTTCCTGGCTAATCGCATGTCTACCCTCGTCGCCGCTGGAATACCCGCAGAAAATATTCTTCTTGATCCTGGCATTGGCTTTGCGAAAACCAGCAGTCATAATTTAACATTGCTCCGCAACATCAGGAGTTTTACAAGGTTGCAGCGGCCACTTTTGGTCGGTGTCTCTCGAAAGTCCTTTATTGGGAATTTCGGTAAACCTGGTGCGGTTGACCAAAGGCTTGGTGGTTCACTCGCTTGTGCGGTGTGGAGTGTTCTAAATGGGGTGCAGGTCATTCGCACTCACGATGTATTTGAAACGACTCAGGCTTTGGCGGTCTTGAACGCCATCGAAGCACAAAAAAAGTAATGGTGAAATTCGTTCAATTTGTCTGGGCCCTCGCCATGCTGAGCTGGAGGCCCGCGCTGGAAGTGGCGATCCTGACCATAGGGATCTACTATGCCTTCAACTTCATCCGTGGCTCCCGTGGCGCACCTGTCGTTTATGGTTTTGTGGTCTTGCTACTGAGCTTGACGGTTCTCGCCGGGGCTCTTCAACTCGCGGTTCTCAGTTGGTTATTGCGAAATTTTGCAGCCTTATCCGCCCTTGCTGTACTGGTCATCTTTCAACCGGAGCTGAGAAGAATCCTCGCAGAACTTGGCAACCAACCGTTGTTCAATACTACCGCTGAGCAACGCGAAAACATCGAAGTGGTCGTTCAAACCGTAGAGCGTCTGGCCGAAGTCAAAATAGGCGCCTTGATCGCCATTGAGCAATCGATCCACCTCCAGGAAGCTGTCGAATCTGGCATCCTGGTGGACTGTGAAGCAACCCCGGAAATGCTCGAAACCATCTTTTTTCCGAACAACGCCATCCATGACGGAGGTGTTATTTTAAAAGGTGATCGCATTGCCTACGCGGCCTGCATTTTTCCTCTCACCCAGCGTCAGGATCTCAATGCGTCACTCGGCACGCGGCATCGTGCGGCCATTGGTCTCACCGAGGAAACAGACGCGGTTGTTGTCATTGTTTCGGAAGAAACGGGCGCAGTCTCCTACGCCTATCGCGGCCAATTGGTTAAAGGGGTCACTTCTGAGCAACTGCGATCGTTCCTTTCCTCTTTGCTCCTCAAGAAAAGCCAATCACGGAACGCTCTCGATTGGATTCGTTCATTTGGCGCAGAGAAAGTCAAACCTTCAGCCGCCGTCGTCTCAAAAATCGAAACCGATTAATGCATGAGCTTTCGATCCTTCATTCGACATAACTTTTGGCTGAAGCTCTTCTCCCTCATGCTGGCCACTTTAATTTGGTTCACGGTGGTTTATTGGCGCGATAATGATTTCCGGTTAAGCCAGGCTTTTTCATCCTCTCCGCTCACTCCACGGGTTTTCTCCCGGCTTCCAGTTTCCATTATGACCAGGCCGGGTGACGGCAAGGCTTATCGCCTCATTCCTGCTGAAGTGACAGTCACTGTCGCTGGCGACGAAGCTGTTCTGACTGATCTGGTAAAAAAAGATATTCGAGCTTATGTCGATCTTTCGAACGTGGGCCACGTCGACGTGGCTAGTCAGTTGGTGAAACTTCATATACCCCTTGCTGGTGTCATACCGGTTAAGGTAGTTCCCCCGATTGTAAGAATTGAAGAAATTGTCCCATAAGTAGTTCAGAAAATGACCAGGAATCAAAAAATCTTCGGAACGGACGGCGTTCGCGGCAGAGCCAATATTGAGCCTGTTACCGCAGAAACTGCGCTCAAATTGGGCCGCGCTGCAGCCCATGTTTTTAAAACGCGCGAGGCCCATTCGCGCGGCCGTGAAAAACATAAAATTGTCATCGGCAAGGATACTCGGCTTTCCGGCTACATGTTGGAAAATGCCCTCTCCGCTGGAATTCTCTCCATGGGGGTTGATGTTCTCTTTATTGGGCCTCTGCCAACCCCCGGCGTCGCTTATGTGACACGAAGCCTGCGCGCCGATGCCGGCATTGTCATCACCGCATCCCACAATCCTTTTGATGACAACGGCATCAAGTTTTTCGGAGCCGATGGTTACAAACTGGATGACGGTCTCGAAAATCAAATAGAGGAGTTGGTATTTAGTGGTGCCATAGAATCCATTCGCTCCACTGCTTCAGAAATCGGTAAGGCCATGCGCATCGACGACGCCCTTGGTCGATATATCGAATATGCCAAGTCATCGTTTCCCAAAAAATTGTCCCTCGAAAAATTCAGGATTGTTGTCGATTGCGGACATGGCGCAGCCTACAAGTCCACTCCTTGCGTGCTTCGTGAACTGGGGGCGGATGTCGTGGTTTACGGGAATAGTCCGGATGGATCGAACATTAATAAAGAGTGTGGTTCCATGTATCCAGAGTTGCTTTGTCAAAAAGTGGTCGAGCACCGTGCCGCAGTTGGTATCGCTCACGATGGTGACGCGGATCGCGTGATCATGTGCGATGAAAATGGAAGATTGATCGACGGAGACGATGTGATGGCTATTGCGGCCCTGGACATGTTGTCAAAAGGAACTCTTGTCCACAAAACCCTGGTTTCCACCGTTATGAGCAATGCCGGTCTCCAGTCCGCCATTGAACAGGCAGGGGGAAAAATGCTTCGCACCCCGGTGGGCGACAAGCATGTCATCGATGAAATGTTGAGAAATGGCTATAATTTTGGGGGGGAGCAAAGCGGCCATTTGATTTTCCGCGACTACTCCAGCACCGGCGACGGATTGGTAGCCGCGCTGCAAATCCTTCAAATCATGCAAGCGACAGGTAAACCGCTTTCCCAACTCGCTAAATGCTGGATTAGGTATCCCCAAATAGTGACCAATGTCAAAGTCCGTGAGAAAAAGCCGTTTGAACAAATGAACGGCTTGACCGAAATGCTCGCCCAGGCCGAGGCTGCGGTGAACGGTGATGGTGGCCGCCTGCTGCTTCGTTACTCCGGAACGGAGAGGAAAGCTCGACTCCTGATGGAAGGCAGGGAGGAAAGTGTCCTAAAGGATTGGAGCAATCGCATTTGCGGACTCATTAAAAACGAAGTCGGGGATCAGCCATAACTTCCGATCATCCCTGCTGCGCTATTGTTTCTGTTCAAGAACTCGAAATAATTGTAGTGCAGCGCTTGTTGGTAATACAATTTCTGTTTGTCCTTCCAAGCCCTGCACCGGGGCGATGGTCGCTACCCAATTTTTTAAGTTAGATGTCGCCTCAACCGTGTAAAAACGATTGGTTCTTGAACTGAACGTTACGCTTGTTTGCGTGGAAGAGTTCGTGATTCCTATGATTTTGGGAGGTTCTGGAAAATCTACCCGGATGTTTCGGACTGCCCCCTGGGCCAACATAGAGCCCGTGTTGTCGTTGTCCCGATAGCTGGTGATGCTTAAGGCGTTCAAGGCGAAATCGGTGTAACCGCTCGGAAGCGGAAAACTTGTCTGATAGACTTGCAGTGTAATTTTATTTAGCACCGTGGTTTTCATGACCTGGTTGCTGGCCGTATATACCATGGATACCTGATAGGAGACGGAGTTGTCCAGGGGAGCCGGAAATAAAAAACTCGTACCAAAATAACTGTTGCTTGAGACCAGAACTGGGGAGAGAGTCGCCCGAAATCCGGTGTCTGGGAAATAATCGAATTCCGCCAGGTTCGGCGAGTCAGTCCCAGTAGTTCGGTCGAAAAGTGGCTGAAAGGATGTGTTCGTCGAAATCAATCCCACCGCGAAAACTTCGAATGCATAACTTCTGCTTTGGTTGAATTGAACCACGACGCTTTTGGGGGTTAATTCAAAATTGATTGAAAAGTCGTCGTCCTTATGGATCACGGTCGGAAGCATTTTGAAAAAACAGGAGTTTGTTTTTTCACTGTCCCATCGGACGTCCATGGATTTTGTTTCCGGGTTCCATTGAAAAAGCGAAGCGTCGCCGAAACTTGACCATCCGTTCTCCAAAGGATTTGAATTGAAGTCTTCGGAAAAGCTGGCGGCTAAAGTTTTAGCCGCCAAACCCAACAGCATCAGGAATATTAAGGATAATCTCACGGATTGATTTTTTTCACTTTTGTCGCCGCGAGAGCCAACAGTGCGATGCCTGCGAATATAAAGGTCCCTGGTTCCGGAACTGAAACCGTCGAAAA
>JAQGOY010000107.1 GCA_028293375.1 Verrucomicrobiales bacterium
CCGTCACCTTGCATCCTGCTTTTTTTAACTGCAGGAACGCCACCCGCTGGTTAATTTTATTATCCTCGGCCAATAAAACCTGAACCTCCGAAGTTTGCCTTTCCTGCGAGGTTAGATAACTCCCCAGGTTGCTCTTTGATTGGCCTCTCGGCAATCCAACCGTGGTTTTCGTCATCACTGCTACCAGGCATTCAAACAGTTTCAATCTTTTTACCGGTTTTACCAGGAAGGCTTCAATCCCGGCTTCTTTTTGTACTTCTGGCCCTGGATTCTGGCCCATTGAGGTTAGGATGATCAGGCGAACGCCAGCTATTTCGGGGTCAGCTTTTATCGCCCGCGCGAGCGTCAATCCATCCATTTCTGGCATCTGCATGTCCAGTAACGCCAGATGATAGGGAGCGCCGTTTGCCGCTGCTGCTTTTAAAGTCGAGATGGCTTCCCGTCCGCTCGCAGCGCTTCCTTTTTGCATTTTCCAGGCGAATATTTGATGCCGCAAAATTTCTCTGTTGGTCGCGTTGTCGTCCACTACCAGCACTCGCATGTTCACCAGGTGGGAATCAGATAGCGCCTCGGTTTCAGACGATTGCTTCTCAAGTTTCACTATGAACCAAAAGGTGGATCCATGCCCTGGCGAACTTTCTACCCCGATTCTGCCTTGCATCATTTCCGTCAGTCTTTTGGAAATGGCCAAACCCAGCCCCGTGCCCCCGTATTTCCGAGTGGTCGTAGGATCTGCCTGACTGAAGGCTTCAAACAGGCGACTCTGTGCCTCAGCGTCGATTCCTATGCCGGAATCTTTCACGTCAAAACGCAGTTCGACCATGTTTTCCTCCTCTTTCAAAAGGGTCACGCGCACCGCAACTTCGCCGGTTTCCGTGAATTTGATGCCGTTACTCACCAGATTCATCAGCACCTGCCGTACACGTCCGGGATCCCCTCGAAGTTGTGTGGGAATGGATTCGCCTATGCCGCCGACAAGTTCCAGCCCTTTGCCGTTCGCTGTTTTTGCCAGCAGGTCCAAAGTTCCTTCCAACACGCTTCTTAAATCGAAATCAATCGTCTCAAATGTCAATTTCCCGGAATCGATTTTCGAAAAATCCAAAATATCATTGATGATAGTCAATAATAGGTCAGCGCTGGATGAAATGGTTTCGGTAAACTCCCTTTGCTGCGCCGTCAGGTTGGTATCCAGCAATAGACCAGCCATTCCTATAACCCCGTTCATTGGGGTGCGAATTTCGTGGCTCATATTTGCCAGGAATTCGCCTTTCGCCCTGGTCGCATTTTCGGCCACCTCCTTGGCTTCCCTCAACCGGCTATTGGTCTGTTGAAGCTCCTTCGTTCGTTCCGCTACCTTTTTTTCCAGGTCCTCCAGCTTCAGGCGCGTTTGCTGGTGCAGCCACCATTTTTCCGTCAACGCTTCGGCCAGTTGAAACGCTTCCACCGCGTCGAATGGCTTTTTAAGAATCAGAAGTCCATCCCGCGTTCCCAGCTTGTGGAACATATCGCCCCACGAATAGTCGGAATACGCGGTGCACAGCACAATTTGCAGATTCGGATCCAGATCCCAGATTTTCCTCGCCGTTTCCACTCCGTCCAACCCCGGCGGCATGCGAACGTCAACAAATGCCATCGCATACGGCATCCCCTCCACCATCCCCTCCTTCACCATGGCGATTCCTTCTTCCCCCTGGTAGGCGGAATCTATCTGAAACTGGGTTTGTTGAACTGTCGCTACCGTTTCCCCAAACAACTCCGATTCGGCTGCGTCCAGCGCCGCAGAGCTCGAAGGTACTCCCGAAAGTACTTTCCGAAAATCGTCATGAATCGCACGATTATCGTCGATTATCAGGATTCGCCGGTTTTTTGGTGGTTGAAACGCGTTCATATTTATGTGCTGACTTTGTCGCTATCCAGCACCTTTCTCACCAATTCTGTCAGTTTAGACGGTCGAAAGGGTTTTTGTATAAACTCAAACCCTCGTTCCATTTTAAATAACTCAGCGCACACGCTGGCGCTATACCCACTCGCGTAAATCACTTTTAGCGATGGCTTTTGCGCTTCTAACTTTTCTGCTAATTCTTTCCCCGAGACGTTTCCAGGCATAACCAGGTCGGTTAATAGCAACGCCGGCCTGCCCGAATGCCGTTTCCACACCTCCAGCGCCTCCTCGGCGCTGGCTGCGTTCAGTACACGATAACCGGATTTTTGCAATACCGATACTGTTAGTAATCTCACCGATTCATCGTCCTCAACCACTAAAATCGATTCTTTTCCCCCCTGAACAATTACACTTTTCGCCTCCTCTATTCCTTGGACAGGCTGTTTGGCTTCAATTGGTAAAAATAAGCTCACTCTATTTCCACCATCCGGAACGCTCTCAATTTGCAGCCAGCCGTGGTTTTTTCGAACGATCCTGTCCAGCTTTTCCAGATCTCTGCAAATAATTCCTGACTCATTCCCGAGGGTGGAATCAGGTTTTACCGCCGCGACCAACAGCTCGCTTGGGTTTTTGGGCCCACTGGTTTCTACCGCCAATTGAACATACTCCCCAGCAGTTGTTTTGGGGTTAAGCCGCACATACTCTTCCTTCAATAGGATTCTCTTTGCGACTATTGTCAGCTTGCCGCCGGGGGGCAGGTTGTCACGCGCCTGGATTGCCAGCGTGAATAGTGTTTGTTCCACAACTTCTTTTTCCATCGCTACCCAGGGCAGAAAATTTTGCTTTACCACCGAAAATACAACTTTTTCTCCCAACAGGATTCGAATTGCCGCTTCGGTGTGATCCAGTACACCAGCCAGGTCGAGCAACATGCCGGTCTCCGGCAGATCAGAAGGGTGGTTGAACAACAGGGCCGCAATTTTCTCAGCCCTCGATCCTGCCGCGAATATTTCTCTTACCACGTCATGTTGAATCGCAGATAATCCTTCCGAATTTAGCAGTGTCTCACAATAACCATTGATCACCAGGATCACGTTTTTGAATTCGCGTTCCAGTTTTGCCTTGTTTGGCTCCTCCTCTTGATTGGGGTGGCTTTGGTTCAAGGGTTTCCTGCAATCTGTTCCTTCCGAATTCAATGAGCGGGTAGCTCCAGGGTGAAACAGGCTCCCAGGCCCGGTCCATCGCTTCGTGCAATCAGCGCGCCACCCATCTCTTTCGCTGCCAGTGCTCCACTGTGCAAGCCAAAACCATGGCCATCTTTACGGGTGGTGAAGCCATGATTGAAAATCCTTGTCAAATTCTCTTGAGGAATACCTACGCCGTTATCGCTAATTGAAATTTTAACCAATCCGCTTTCCTCGAAAACTCGAATCGTTACTTGTCTTCCTGGTTTGTCCGTTTCCTGGCACGCATGCTTCGCGTTTCGAAGAAGATTTACCAGGATCTGAAGAACTTTGTGCTTTTCCATGTTTATCGGCCGCACTTCTTCGAATTGTCGAACGATCGCCACATGGTGGCGGCTGAGTGCCCCTTCATGCATCCGCAGGCTGTCTTCCACCAGGTTCACCGGACTGATCGATTCCTTCACTCCTCCAAAGGTGGCGTAACTCTGCTGCATCGCCACGATTTCCTTGATGTGCTCGATATTGACCCTCAGCGACTCCAACTCTGCCATCATCGACTTTTGGTCCGCCATCAGGTGTTCGGAAAGTTGGCCCAGGTACGCCGGAAGTTGCTTGCCCTTGGGATCGACGGAGACAAATGTCCCGATATCCGCCTCGTGCTCCTTTAATAACGCAACGAGTCGGCCGAGGCTCAATACTTTCGATTTTTTGACGCTGTCAACAATGAGTCCGGTGGAAACGTTCACACTGTTTAAAACATTCCCTACGTTGTGAAGTACATTGGTCGCAATCTCAGCCATCCCGCCGCGCCGGGATGCTTCCATCAGTTGTTTGTGTGCGCTCTCCAATTCCCGGGTTCGTTCCTCTACCCGTTTTTCCAAATTGTCTCTGGCTGTCTCCAGCGCAGTATCCCGGGTCTGAATTTGCTCCAGCATCGCATTGAATCCGTCCACCAGTTGGCCAAGCTCATCGTCACTTTTCTTTTTTGCTCGCACTCCGTAGTTTTTCTCCACCGCCACCTGGCGGGCTATGCCTGCCAGGTTCAGGATCGGGTCTGATACCAGCCGTTGCAACCTGTTTGAGAGCAATAGAGCTACGGTCATCGCGGCTAAAAAGACAATTCCCACGATTGCCAAATAACGTTTTAGCCTTGAGCTTAAAGCTTTCATGTCAGACTCCAGATACACAATTCCTATCGTTTCTCCTTTATGAGTGATCGGTCGCGAAAGTATCAGGCGCTGCCGCTCAAACACATGGCCTCCAGCGCGCAGCGTCGGCGCTTCGAATGCTATGTCGTCCGCAACCCGGTCGTAGGAGGCAAACACTACTCCGTTTGTTCGGTAGATGCATGCTCCTATGATGCCTGGCTCTGCCGCCAGCGCTCCCAATGTCTGCTCCGCTTCATTCGAATTATTGAAATCAAGCGCTGCTGAAGTATTGTCCCCCACAATTTCCGCCAGGGTGGACAGATTCCTCACCATTTCTTTTCGAAAGGATATTACCTCGTAAACACTAAACGCGGAAAAAGCCATCAACAGCGAAATGCTGCTGATCAGCATGATGATCAGTCTCTGTTTGGTGTTGAGGGATAAATCCTTAAAACTCACCATAACATTCTCAATTGGCTTTGCCTTTGACCAGCGTGGCTACGCTGAGAAGTTTGGAACTGATTTTTATCTGCGCCTTGTCGGCAGCCGTCAGGTTTACCTCCAACGCAATTTTTTGGTCTTTGCGAACCAGGTTTATGACTCCGCCCTTTTCCAGGAATTCGGGGCTTTCCCCCACCGTCAGCACGTGGCCTTTTACCTGGTCCAGCACGGTGGGTGTATGCTGCTGCTCCGCGTTGGAAATGAAAAGGATGTGACAGGCACCCGCCTCATCAATGGAGTTCGCTCGTTTTAACACAATTTCCCTGCCATTAATCACCCGTCCAGCGATCACTTTTTGCAGCTCTTCACTGACTTTGTTGTCTCCCATCACGCCTAATACTATGGGACTGTTCGCCTTCTCGAAAGCATTGGAAGGCCAATCCGCGTACTTCGCGAAATTGATCAGGAAGGCCGCCTTTACCTGAGGCTCGGATGAAACAGTTTCCGCCGAAAATCCGACGGTTGCTACGGCTACCCACCAAACACTGAATAGTACTAAAAGGCAAACGGCTCGCCTCCCCGGCCGTTTAGGCGGATTCATGACGCACGGGAACCTTATGTCCGTCAAAATTTCCATGTGATTCTACCGTAAAACCCCCGCGGGACTTCCGTCGTCAATGCCCCAAGCTGGCTGATTTGTTCCGGGTGTCGATCATCCAGAAGGTTTTGCCCCACTACAGATATTTCCACGTTGGGTGTTGGTCTGTAGGAAAGGCCCAGATCCGCTGTAACGTATGCCTGGATCCCGTTTACATTGTCCACATATCGCAACTGGCCATTCACAGTGACTTGTTTGGTAATGTCATACGACGACCTCAACACCACCGAATGTGTTGGAGCGTTCAATTCAAAATTCTCGGCATCGAGGTTCGCATTTCCATGCGCGTTTAGAATCAATAGCGAGTAGCTTCCTGAAATTTTCCAATCCTCAGTCGCCGCATAGGTCACTGCAAGTTCACCCCCATACGATTCTGCTGTCAGGCTGTTTTCAGGATGCATCGCCAGCGTTCCGAAGGGAAAACCAGGTATGAATATTTTTGTCGGCTCGCTAATAATGCGGCTGTAGTCATTATAAAAAGTCGCCACGTCAATGCTCAGTCGGTGGTTGGGTTGAATCCGGTAACCAAGTTCATAAGCCATCAGTTCCTCTGACTTCACATTTGGATTTCCAAACACCGTCGGCAGGAATATTCCTCCGCTCGGTCCAGGCACTGGTGCGGCCGTAATAAAGGAGAAGAAATTCCTTCCCTCGAATTCACTCGGTGTGCGCACCGCCCGGGAAACAGAACCCCATACCGTCTGGTTCTCCGCCGGCTTGAATGTAAGCCGGCCGCTTGGCTGCACCTCTACCCCGGTAAAATCATTATGTTCAACTTTTGTTCCCAGCGTAAAAAACAGCTTGTCGGGCACGATTTTATATTCGTCCTGGATAAACATGCTCGCCAGATTCAGCGGGACGTTGTGATCTAGGATTGAAATCGCGGGATTGTTTATTTTACCTATCTGCGTATCGGTGTACCGATAGCCCACACCCCAAATAACATCGTTTTTCTCTCCCACGCCAAAGGAATGCTGAAAAGTGATATCCGCTGTGTCGAGGATCACTTCCGCCAGAAAATCGTTTCGGTAAATATGGTCGTAAAAAGCCTGCACTTCATAGTTTGAGCGTTCGGATAGAGTCTGGGTCCACCTTCCCAGGGTGTTGAAACCAAAAGTGCTCCCGCTCTCATCACTCAGTTTTCCTCCCTGTGCGTCCGCCTGCCAGGTTAAATGCCCTTCTCTTTTGGTGTAGCTATCCACCCGGAACCCAAACTTTTGCAAATCCCAACTGTCGTTGTTCCGAGCTTTGTTGGATTGCAGGAAATCGTCATTCAGTTGGTAGGTACCGTACATCCGGTAGTAAGTGTCCTCGCCAATTTTTCCGCCATATCGGGCGCCACCCATGACCAGGTGAACGTTCCCTCCGCCTCCATAAAGCAGGCTGCCCTGGGTATCGCGCGCGCTTTTGCTTAAGATGTTGATCACTCCATTTACCGCGTTCGCTCCCCACACGGTAGCTCCAGGCCCGCGGATAACTTCTATCCGGTCCACGTCATCGAGTAGTAGCTGTTCCACATCCCAGTAAACCCCGGAAAATATGGGTGAATAAATCGTTCGTCCATCGATCATTACCAGCAGCTTGTTCGCAAATTGAGAATTAAAGCCTCGTGATGAAACCGCCCAGCTATTCGCATCAATCGCCGCCACCTGCAGCCCGGGAACCAGTCTCAGCGCCTCTGCCACTGTTGTCGCCCCTGATTTGTGAATCTCCTCGTTTCCCAAAACATAAACCGCCGCTGCTGCGTCGTTCAGTTTCTCTTCTTTCTTTGAAACCGATGTCACTTTGACGTTGAGCAGATCCTCCAGGGATAACTCGATGACCGAATTCGTCGCTGTCGATGCGGCTTGTGTGTTCCACACTGCGCCCACCGAAAGCACAGTCAGCGCTGCCCAAATTCTTTTCTTGTAACTCTTTCGATAGCCTTTTGCTTTTTCACCCAACCGTTTCGATTTAGACGATGTTAATTTCATGAGAGAATTTGATTCGGCAGGGGGGAATGGAAAATAAAAGCACGGTTCTTCGGGGTCCGATCCCTGGTGATAATTTTTCTAATCATTTTTTGATGATTTGAAGAATAACGCTCAGTCGAGAAGTCTTTATGATTCTCGCGGCGGCTGTTGCTGTCATGATCCAGAATAATGCGTGGAATAGCAAGAAGCGTTACCGCGCAATAAAGAATGGGGCCTTATCGGCTATGAGGGGAAACCCGAAGTCATCCCCCCCGATCGCAAGATCGACGAATATCTCGATTAATTCGCAAGCTCCAAAACCTGTTCCATTCATTAAAAGTCGCTTCCTGACTCCTTTTTCGGAACATCTCCCTATTTCTTCAGCCCCGTTCAAATAATCTGCTGACATATTCCCGCTCTTCCCGACCAAACCACGGAGCCTTGCCGGCTTGGGCGTTTTCCTTCATTCGTTCTGCCCTGGAAGTGGCGGGTATGGCCACATGGCATCGAAAATCACTAAGAATCCATTTTAATAACGCTTGCGCCCACGTCTTCACCCCGAAAGACAGGAGTGGTTCAAGCTCGCCCTCACTCGGTGGATGGCGCATCAATGCCCCTTCCGCGAATGGACGCATCACCACCACTCCTATTCCAAGGTCAGCCGCTGTCGGTAAAATGGCTTTTTCTACTTCTCTTTGGATCGGGTTATAAGGAATTTGTATAGCCTGAATTCTTCCCGTTTTCATTATCTCCAGCAGTTCCCCAAAAGCGGATGCGCTGTAATGGGTCGCTCCAATCTCTGAAATCTTTCCAAGCTTCATCAATGATTCCAGCGTTCGAAGATGGTCTGGCCAATTTACCAAATTGTGAATTTGATAAAGTTCCACGTGTCCGCCGAAATATTCCAGCGCGCGTGAGATTTGTTTTTTACCCTCCTCGGTCGATGGAGTCCAAACTTTGGTCGCCACCAGTGCGGAACTTCGACGCCCCTCCAGGGTTTTTCCCAACACCCGCTCCGCCTGGCCATACATCGGCGATGAGTCAAAAAAATTCGCCCCTTCTCCCAGAGCTTCGCTCACGATGCCCGTTGCATTGATTTCTGCATCTCTTCCGCGCACGTCGAACGTCTGCCAGGTGCCCATCCCAACCGCAGGAACATTTATTCCGGTACTCCCAAGTTTGCGCGTTTCCATCGCCAGTTTATTTGGTTTGTCGAATCACCGGGGAAGGATTTCGTTCTTCAAAGCCCAGTTGATGCCAGTACGGGTAGCTCGGGAGAGTTTGGCTCACCGCGTCCAGCCTTTTCGTTTGCTCGTTGGTCAATTGCCAATCCAATGCCCCAAGGTTCTGGCGCAATTGTTCCTCGTTACGCGCGCCGATGATGACATTGGAAACTGTTGGCCTTTGTAAAACCCAGTTAAGCGCTATCTGAGGAACTGTTTTTCCAGTTTCATTCGCTAACTGATCCAACACATCCACCACTTCGAATAAAACTTCGTCCGCTACCTGCGGTCCTGCCTCTTGCGAAGCTTTTGAAGTGAGTCGGCCAGTCTTGGGACGAGGGGAGTTCCGGCGGATTTTTCCCGTCAATCGACCCCAGCCGAGCGGGCTCCAGACCATTGCCCCCACTTTTTGATCCAACGCCAGCGGCATCAGCTCGTATTCATAATCCCGACCTATCAGCGAATAGTACACCTGGTGACAAACGTAACGCGAAATACCCAGTCGATCGGAAACGGAAAGGGACTTCATCAGGTGCCATCCCGAAAAGTTGGAGCAACCGATGTAACGAATTTTACCATCTCTTACCAACTGGTCCAGCGTGACCAGCGTTTCTTCCACCGGTGTCATGGCGTCGAACCCATGCAATTGGAACAAATCAATATAATCGGTTCCTAATCGTTTCAAGGCTTTCTCCACTGATCGAATAATATGGTGGCGCGAAGAACCCACATCGTTTGGCCCATCGCCCAACCTGAATGTTGCCTTCGTGGAAATAATCACCGCATCGCGGCGCCCCTTAATCGCCTGGCCCAGCACTTCCTCGGCTCGCCCTGCCGAATACACATCGGCGGTATCGAACATATTCAACCCGGCCTCAAGGCATATATCGACCAGGCGGGTCGCTTCATCCGCTTCCGTTTGTCCCCACGAACTGAACAGGTCTCCCTTGCCGCCAAAAGTCCCCGTTCCAAAACTCAGCGCCGGGACCTTAAGTCCTGACCCGATAAGTTGTCTGTATTCCATAGATGATGTTGATGATTCCCTAAAAAACTGGTCTCAGGAAGTCTTTTTCAGTGATCCCATATCGATGACAAATCGGTATTTCACATCGTTCTTCACCAGTCGTGAATAGGCCTCGTTGATTTTTTGGATCGGGATCAGTTCAATGTCGGAAGTGATGTTATGCCTGCCACAAAAATCCAGCATCTCCTGGGTTTCTTTGATTCCGCCAATCAACGATCCACTGAAGTTTCGACGGCCGAATATCAGGCTGTCCACCTGCACCGATAATGGCTCCGGTGGAACGCCCACCTGTGTTAAAGTGCCATCACGTTTCAACAACACCAGGTAGGCATTGATGTCGTGTTTGGCAGAAACCGTGTCCAGGATGAAATGGAAACTGTTCAAATGTTTCTTCATTTCGTCTTCACTTTTCGACATCACCACTTCATCTGCGCCGAGTCTTAGCGCATCCTGCACTTTGTTCGGTGATGTCGAAAAGACCACCACTCGCGCACCCATGGCCTTCGCTAATTTGACTCCCATATGCCCAAGCCCACCCAGCCCGACTATTCCCACCTTTTGGCCCTTCGCGACTTTGAAATGCCGAAGCGGTGAGTAAGTGGTGATTCCCGCGCAGAGCAGGGGAGCGGCGGCTGCAAGGTCGAGATTTGCTGGAACTTTTAAAACGAAGGCTTCGTCTGCCACAATGCTCTCGGAATAGCCTCCATAAGTGATACTTCCCGGGCTCTGTTTGTCCGGCGCGTTATAAGTAAACGTCGCTCCTTTCTCACAAAACTGTTCCAGGTCTTCCTTGCAATTTTCGCACTCCCGGCACGAATCCACCATGCAGCCAATCGCTGCGATATCTCCTTCCTTGAACTTTTTGACATGCAACCCCACCCCAGTCACTCTGCCGACAATCTCGTGGCCTGGAACACAGGGATAAGTCGTCCCATGCCACTCATTGCGCGCAATGTGCACATCCGTATGGCAGACACCGCAGAACAGAATTTGAATTTGAACATCGTGCGGGCCAGGGTTCCGGCGTTCGAAATGAAACGGCGTCAGTGGTGAAGTGGCATTCTGCGCGGCATAAGCATGTGTATTCATAAATTTCTGATTTCAATGGTTGGCAGTGATTTTCTCTTTCAAAAAAATCTCGGCCGAAACAAACTAATTCGCCACCTAACCATCGTCAAATGGAGCCATCGCATAGGGTAAAAAACGAGGTGACTCTATGCCAAACTCGCCTGGGAGGAATTTGAAAAACAAAATCTGTCAACGTGGCGGGTTTCAACGAGTCTTCCAATCTCACTTCATTTTGCGTCATGGCCGTGATTTTTATTGATGGTTTGGCGTCCAGATTCATAACTCTACATGTGAATGAACCCGGATGTCGTTTCAAAGAAACTCGACCATAAAACTTTCTTGGATACGTTGGAAATCCCGATAACCTTTAGTGCGACCAAAGGATCTTACTCAGAGGAAGCGAGCGATGAACTCGCTTGGCCTCGCAATCGCCGGACGAATCGTCAGATTCGGGCCTTGCCTTGAACATGAATCGCCGAATATTTTTTCAGACTGCTGCTGCGCTTGCCTTGCTGTTGTCCCTGACAGTGCGCGCTGGGGATTGGCCTCAGTTCCGCGGCCCTCTCGGGAATGGTGTCGCTCCAGAGTACAAAGCGCCGCTCCATTGGGGACCGACGAATAACGTCCGATGGAAAGCGACACTCCCAGGTCCGGGTAACAGCAGCCCCATCGTTTCGCATGGTCGCGTCTTTGTCACTTGTGCGGAAGACTCGGGCAGGAAGCGAAACCTGTACTGCTTCGACCGGCGGACGGGCAAACAACTTTGGATGCAAACCGTTGAGTTCCCCATCGTTGAACCAACGCATCAGTCGAATCCTTACTGCGGGTCAACTCCAGTCGCAGACGGCGCGCGCGTGGTGGTTTGGCACGGCTCGGCCGGCGTCTTTTGCTACGACTTCAACGGCAAAGAACTTTGGAAAAAAGACCTCGGTGAAGTGCACAATGAATGGGGCTACGGCTCCTCCCCGATCCTCCATCGTGGGAAGGTCATCTTGAACTTCGGTCCGGGCGACCGGGCCTTTCTGATCGCGCTTGACTTGAAGACAGGCAAACAGCTCTGGAAATACGACGAACCCGGCGGTCCGAAAACCCTCCTCAAAGGAAATTGGGGCTCGTGGTGTACGCCCATCGTCGCCAGGGTCGGCGGCAAGGATCAGATCCTTTGCAGCATGCTCACGCAGGTGGTCTCCTGCGATCCTAAGACCGGCGCCAAATTATGGTTCGTCGAGGGATTGGCGGAAGAAAAAGTTGATCTGATCTATGCTTCGCCCGTCGTCTCCGATGGAATCGGCGTCGCGTTCACGGGATGGGGAAACGGACCCGCGATTGGTTTCAAGCTGGGCGGAGACGGCGACGTGACTGCTTCCAACCGGCTGTGGATGGAGCGACTGCCCCAACGGATTGGCTCGGGTGTAGTCGTTGATGGATTTGTCTACATAGTCAACGCCGGACCAGGAACCGCTCAATGTGTGGAATGCCAGACCGGAAAAATCCGATGGACCGAGCGGCTCGAAGGCGGAGAAAGCTGGGGTTCGGTCGTGATGGCAGCCGGGCGGTTGTATGTCACGAGCCGAAGAGGCGTGACCACCGTTTTTCGGCCCGATCCGGAGAAGTTCGAACAGTTGGCCATGAATGACCTGGGCGAGGCGAGCAACGCGACGCCAGCCATTTCTGACGGTCAGATTTTCCTCCGCACCGACGGGCACCTCTACTGCATCGCGGAGAACCAAGATTAGAGTTTTTGTTACCTTCGATGATCCCGCCGGTCATCCCCAGTCCCTTTCTATCACGGGTGCACCACCGAAGTTTCATGGCAGGATTTGCATTGTCATCACGAAATCCAACGATTATGCCGCGCATCTCGAATTGAGCAAAAGTAAATGATGTCGCGTCGGTAAGCGTTCTAACAAATAGGATTTAACTCAAAAGCCAACGCGTATTCTTCACAATGCCGCGTGTTCGTGTCTTTGCTTTTCAAGTTTTCCTTAACGGGTGACGTTGGCGTTTCCGGCCACAATCCTGGCAGAGCGAAGAGATGAAAGGCATTAAAATGGGGCCACCGCCACAGGTGGCACATCTTTCCTTGTCCCAAATCCCGATTTCTAGCTTGCATTTGATTCTGCCACTAAGATCATAAGCAACTTTATGGAATCTAGTGAGTCAGACGATTTGTTTCATTTTATCGAATGGGCCAACAAGAATTTGAAGGTTATTTTGTACATTGTTGGCGCCTTAGCCGGCATTGCCGCAGTGATTGCTTTTTTGAATTGGAAGAAAGGCCAGAACGAGTTGGCGGCAAATGATGCTGTCTTCGCGCTTCCCGCTCTTCTGGTTGGACCCGGCGGTGCGACTGCTAACTCAAAGGATTATCTGAAAGTTGCCGATCAGCACTCCAGCACACAGGCTGGTGAACGCGCTCTGCTCTTGGGCGCTGGTTTGCTCTTTACCGAAGGAAAATATCCGGATGCCCAGGCCGCCTTTCAGAAGTTCCTTTCTGAGCACGGCGATTCTCCTTTTCGCTCGGAGGCTGATTTCGGTGTGGCTGCCGCCCTTGAAGCACAAGGTAAAACAAACGAGGCCATGGCTCGCTATGAGGAAGTTGGCAATCGCTACTTGAATGAAGCTTCTGGCATTCAGTCGAAATTGAACTTTGGCCGCATGGCTGAAAACGCCAGGAATTACGACAAGGCGTTGAAAGCTTACACCGACGTTGGCAGGAACATCCAGAGCCCTTACGCCCAGGAAGGTCACGAGAGAAGCGAGCAATTGCTTTCCAGCCATCCTGAGCTCGTGAAAACCAACGCTGTTCCAGCTATTCCTTCAACTGCCTCGGCTCTCGGCAAATAGTTCATTCCATGAAGTTGACCATTATTGGCACCGGCTACGTCGGGCTCGTCACGGGGACTTGTTTCGCCGAAGTCGGCCACCAGGTCATCTGTGTCGATCGCGATGAAAATAAGGTAAAGTTGTTAAAAAGCGGCGGCATGCCCATCTACGAGCCGGGCCTGCAGGAACTCGTTCAAAAGAATGTTGCCTCTGGAAATTTAAGCTTCACCAACAGCACCGTCGAAGGAGTCGAAAAGTCAGACGTCATTTTCATCGCTGTTCCCACGCCAAGCATGAATGACGGTTCAGTCGATCTCAGTTTTATCGAATTGGTGGCCCGCGAAATCGCTGCCGCCATGACCAGTTACAAAATTGTCGTCGATAAGAGCACCGTCCCCGTTAAAACCGGAGAAAAAGTCTCCGAAACCATCAAACGCTACTGCAAAGCAAAGGTGGAGTTCGATGTGGTCAGCAATCCTGAATTTCTTCGCGAAGGTTTTGCCGTCGATGATTTCATGAAGCCGGACCGGGTGGTCATCGGTGTCCTGACCCAGCGTCCTGTCGCCGCCATGAAGGAGGTTTATGAACCTTTTAATGCCCCCATCATCTTCACTGATATCAACAGCGCCGAGTTGATCAAGCACGCCGCCAATTCGTTCCTCGCTCTCAAAATCTCCTACATCAACGCGGTCTCCCAGATTTGTGAAGCCTCAGGCGCCAACGTTCAGGAAGTCGCCAACGGCATGGGTATGGACCTTCGCATTGGCCGCAAGTTTTTGGACGCTTCCCTCGGTTTCGGCGGCAGTTGTTTTCCGAAGGATTTGAGCGCGTTCATTCACATCTCAGAAGAGCTGGGCTACGACTTTGCCCTTCTCCGGGAAGTCCAGAAGATTAATTCCGAACAAATGAATCGGTTCGTCAAAAAGATCATCGAAACGCTTTGGGTGGTAAAAGACAAAACCATCGGAGTCCTCGGGCTTGCCTTCAAACAGAACACGGATGACGTTCGCATGTCGCCCGCTCTTGACCTCTGTCTCCGCCTGCAAAAAGAAGGAGCTCGTCTTCGCGTTCATGATCCCAAAGCCATGGAAAAGGCTAAAGCCGTCCTGAAGGACGTCATTTACGTCGATGATATGAACGATGTCGCGGATGGTTGCGACGCCTTGATTATCGCCACTGAATGGCCCGAGTTTAAAAAACTTGATCTCGAACGTGCTCGCAAAGCCCTGACTCACCCCATTTTGTTCGACGGACGCAATCTGTTCGATGTCGAGGAAATGGAAAAGCTTGGTTTTATTTACAAGAGCATCGGTCGCGGGCGTTAAACTAATTCAGCCTTCATGAAACCGCAGTCACAGCCCATCGAAGTGGCTGCCGGTTTAATTTTTAAGGACGGGCGGTTGCTTATTGCTCAACGCAAGGAAAAGGCCCATCTCGGCGGTTTGTGGGAGTTTCCCGGCGGCAAAAAAGAACACGGCGAAACTCTTCCGGATTGTCTGGTTCGCGAAATCCACGAGGAACTCCAAATCCAAATCGTCGTCGATTCCTTCTATCAACAGATTGATCACCGTTATCCTGACAAATTTGTCAGGCTTCACTTTTATCTCTGTCGCTGGCAGGCAGGGCAGGGGAGTGCCATTGGCTGCCAGGATTTCAAATGGGTGGACCTGAAGCAGTTGGCCGGATTCGCATTTCCCGCAGCCGACGCCGCCCTGCTTTCGCGGTTGTTGAAGGATGACGCGATTTGGAAATAAAAAGAGCGACTGGGCATACCAGCCGCTCTTGAGAAGGCCAAATTCTGTTTAGATTTTACCGTAAAAGTCCTCGACCACTGCCTTGAAGGCGTTTTCTCCGACCTTCACAATCTTGAATTCGCGCTCTGCACTCTCCGGCGCATCGCTGGCATGCGCGGCATTCACCATAATATTTTGCCCAAATTCTCTCCGGATCGATCCAGGAGGCGCTTTCGAGGGATCTGTTGGCCCCAGCACATCTCGAATCTTTTGCACCGCTTCCGGTCCTTCGTAAACGAGTGCTATACACTTTTCCGAGCCAGGCTGTTTCCAGGTAGCGGGGTCAGCTTCGCTTCCTGAGCGCCCCGACATAAATTTGACGATGTTGTCGAACTGGTTGTCGCCAAAAATTGGCCCAAGGATATCTCCCAAATGTTTTTCTTCAGAATTTTGAATCTTGAAACCAAATTCTTTCTCAAGCGCGTTTTTCGCACGCCCACCCACCATGTCTTTCAACTTTGTGCGAAGCACTTCTTTTACCGGCCCATAAAACTCTTCCGCGTCGGCCACGCTCATTCTCAGCACCTTGATTCCAACAATATACAGTCCAGTGCGTGAGAAGAAATCGATCACATTTCCCGGACGGCCTGTCGGAAAACGAAAGTTGTCGGGTTTGATCAGCACCAGCGTTCGCTGTGGTTTTTCCTCAGCGGAATAAGTAATCGTATTTTCCACGATTCCACCGTCGGCGTCGGAATAGCGAGCCCACAATTTTAGCTTCATCTCCGCTTCTTCTGCGTTGGGCGCGGCCAGCACTGCTGGCTCGAAGTAGCGAACCTGGTCATTTTCATCCAGTATCAGATCGCCGAAAGTATCTCGAATCGTCTCGCCACCTCTTCGGTTGGCGCTGATGTTTCCTATCACTCCGCGCACTTTTCGCACCGCGTCTTCGCCCTTCAGCAGAAGCATCATGACCCGGCGGCGCTTTCCTGTTTTGGCATCCGGAGCAAGATTATGCAGAATGTAATCGCGAAGCATCTCCTGGATGGGCGCTTCCTGCGGATCATTCGCCGAAAGGATTGCCTTGGAATATTCCGTAACCAATTCATTGCTTGGCGCAAACATCCGGGCTGCGACCAATTCAAGGCCTGTCCGGGTGATTAAGCGGGTGATGATTCCTCCAGTCCTGGATTTGTGGAGGGAGTAGGGAGTGATGATGACGTAAGCTAATTGTTGCGACATAGGGTACGACTAAGAACCTTCAGGGACGACATTCTGTGTTGAGGTCACGGGTGTTGGGGAAGCTTTTCCCCCTAAAATTTTGAACATGACTACTCCGCATGTGGGACACTTGCCTTTGATTGCTTTTCGGCCATTCTTCATGGTCTCTTCAATGGCCTCGGCAATCTCTTTTTTGGCCTTACATTTTACGCAATATCCTTCGGGCATAGGGTCACTTCTGGAACTTTCAATATGTTGCCAGAAGAGACATTAGCTTACGTGTGACCCGCAAACACCGTCAACCCTCAAACCACTATAAAATTTCATTTTAACTGTAACCTGTTGATCCACAGCCGTTTGTCAATCTTCTGCCTTTTCCGCATTCAGCATTTCTTTGAGCGCAGGTTTCAAAATTTTGCCAGTCGGGTTGCGCGGCAGGGCCGGTAGGATTTTAATCTTTCGTGGCACTTTATAATCCGCCAAATGCTCCTTCAAAAACTGAACGAGCTCTTTCACGTCCACCACAAACCCTTCTTTCTCGCTGATGAACCCGACGGGTTGTTCGCCTCTCCTTTCCGATTTCTCTCCCACCACCGCCGCTTCCCGAATTCCCGGAAATCGGTAAATGGTCTCTTCAATCTCCCGGGGGTAAACATTTATCCCATTCACCAGGAGCATGTCTTTTTTCCGATCTGTTATATAAAAATATCCTTCTTCATCTCGATGGCCAATATCTCCCGTAAGTAACCAACCCCCCCGCATCACTCTGGAAGTCTCTTCAGGCTGGTTCCAATATCCCAGCATCACATTCGCCCCTCGCACGCATACTTCTCCCGTCTCGTGATCGCCCAGAAATTCCCCATTTTCACCCTGGATCGATATCTCCACTCCCGTGATTGGCACTCCAATGCTTCCCGCTTTCCAGGGTCCCAGCAAGGGATTGAAACTCACCACAGGGCTCGCTTCACTAAGCCCATAACCTTCCAAAAGCGGAATTGGAAAATTCGCATTCCACTCTCGAAGGATTTCTCCCGGAAGCGGCGCTCCTCCACTGATGCAGAGCCGCAGTGGAAAATTCGGCGGAAAAGTTACATTCGCCAGTGTTCTGAAAAATTGCGGAACTGAAGGTAAAATGGTCCCACCCCGATGCATGATTTCAGCCAGCACGTTCTTCGCCGGATGTATCGACTTGATCAGGATCATCGCTCCCCCCACCAGGAGCGGAAGAAACATCCCCACACACATCATGAAGCTATGAAACAATGGCAGCAACACGATGAATCGGTCCGTCCCTGCTGCTCGAAGCACGACTCGGCAACTCTCTACATTTGCCAGCAGATTACCGTGAGACAGCATTACCCCTTTTGCTTTTCCCGTCGTTCCTGAAGTATAAATCATCACCGCCAAATCATTTTCCCGGGCGCTGGAAACCCTGGATAAAGTTCCGTCGGTATTGCTCTTCAGTACCGGGAGCTTGATCATTTCCAGGTGAGGCGCCATCTCTCTTAATTTTCCTATTTCATGGTCCAGGTCGTCATCCGTTATTATTAACTTGATCCCTGCATCCTGCACGATTCGGCTCACCTCATCGGCTTTTAGAAAATTATTGATCGGGACCACCACCGCCTCCAAATTCAGGATGGCGAACACGACCGATACAAATTCCGGACAATTCTTAAGCCAGATCCCCACCCGATCCTGCGCTCGCACCTGTCCGTTCAAAAATCCGGCAAACTGCTGGCACTGCTGGTAAAGTTCAGCGTAAGTTAATTCCTCGCTCCCATAATAGATGGCATGTTTGGCCCCCTGTGCGGTTGCGCATTCCGCAAAAGCCTCGGAAAGATTCATTGAGCCCAAGTAAAGGCCAAAACGTAATGAAGGTCAAAAAGTTAGAACTTAATCTTTCACTTTTTGCACTGGAGCCCAAAATAAACGGGTGATTAACGATCAGGCATCTCTTTCCAGTCTGGCAGCGGAGCTGCACCCCGCACCCAGGGTCTGCCTGGATACTGAGGCAGACAGCTTGCATGCCTACCCGGAAAAACTCTGCCTCCTCCAAATCAATTATAATGAATCGAATGTTTTGGTTGACCCTCTCGCCGGCCTCGATTTGGCCCCTCTTTGGCAGGCCATCGCCTCAAAAACGCTGATCCTTCACGGAGCCGACTACGACCTCCGTCTTCTCAAAAGGAATCACGATTTTATTCCCGCTGCTATTTTCGACACCATGCTCGCTGCCCGCCTCCTCGGTGAAATGGAGTTCGGACTAAACAACCTTCTGACTAAATTTTTAGGTATCGAACTCGAAAAAGGCTCCCAAAAAGCCGATTGGGGGAGACGTCCATTGACTCCAAAGATGGAAAGTTACGCCATTAACGACGTCAAATATTTACAGCAGCTCTCCAGCATTCTTGCCGCAAAGTTGGAGGAGAAGGGGCGCCTGGCCTGGCATCTGGAATCTTGCTCGCGGCTCATTCAGGACTGTTCTAAAATCTCTGCCCTTCCTCGGGAAAGTTGGAGAATCAAAGGCAGTAATCGGCTGGGCCGAAGAGCCCTGGCCATCTTGCAGGAAGTTTGGAAATGGAGGGAACGCCACGCCGTCGCCGCCAACAAACCTCCTTATTTCATTTTAAATCATGAGGCCCTGATTGACATCGCTGCCGCCGCTGGCACAGGTCGGCCTTACCTGGAATTTCTTCCCAAATCATTCCGGCCCCAGCGAAAAGATGAGATCATCGAATCCGTTAACATCGCCCTGAAGGCCCCGCCCAACCAGCTGCCTTCCGCGTTCGAGCCAGACGTTCATCAGACTACTGAACGCGAACGAAAATTGTTCGAGCAGCTCAAGCAACGGCGCGATGCCCAGGCTTTGGAATTGATTATGGATCCCACTATCATTGCCAGTAAAAACACCCTGCTGCAACTTGCTCAAAGCGAGTCGCGCGGCGAGGGAGTTCTTATGGAGTGGCAGAAACAATTGATCTTCGGAACTTCGTAACCCTCTACTGCGCCAGTCCCTTCAGCCACTCGCCATGTTGTTTCACGTACGGCTCGTATGCATTCCCCAGCATCTGCTTCAACGTGTGTTCCGACTCCAGCCGAATCTCTTTCACCGTTTCCAGTTTGTCCGCCTCCTTGATCCTTCTGTCTTTTAAAACTTGTGCCGCCGCCTCCCGCGCAGTGGATTCGATCCCTACAATCGGCTGAACCAGTTTAGGGTCTATCTCCTCCTTTTGAGCGAAGAGGTAAACTTCGCGAAAATGGGGATCCTTGGCCTGTTCATAAGCCGCCAATCGATCTGGACCCAGGCTCGAAGCTATATCTGCTTCCATCTTCTGCTGGTCGTTTTTCATCGCCTGTTGCACCGCAGGGTCCGATAGATCCGCAAACCGATATTTCTCTTCCATCTGATCCCGCAAACCATACAGGGTCCGAAATTCTGGTTCGGATGGGTTGAACCCAATCAATTCACCCCGCAATTTTTCCGCAGTATCGGAACTGCGCAAGTTGAACTCGCTGAACTCTTCCCGTGTCAATACTCCCGCCAACTGGTCTTTTTGTTGTTGATACAGTCTTGCCATCTGCTGGCGTTTCTCCGCTTCGCTCTTGGTCGGATCCGATTCAACGGCTTCCTGTAAACCTTCATAATACTCCCTCATGTGAAGGATTTGATTCGCTTTGTTCCCATCTAAAAATGAAAGCCGTTTCTCGTCATCTCCCGTATCCACGAAATACTTGTTCAATTCGCGCTCGTAATTGATTCCTAATAATTCGCGTAAAATGCCGGGGATCTCTTTGTCTATTTTTTCCAGCTCCTTATCTCGCAACTGAGTTTCCTTGTCGCTCAACGCCCGCTTCTCGTTCGTCTCCCAAAACTTGAATTCTCCCGGTTTCCGGTGCAATTCACCTTTCCGGGAGGAGTAGACCTTCATGATGTCTGTGATGATAATATCCTTGATCGTCTGTGGCGGGCATCCAATGGCTTGCAGGTTGGAAATGTAGGCGTGGTAATCGCTTGACTCGATTTGGCTCCAGCGAAACTGATTCGTACGGTAAATCACCGTCGTTTTCGGATTGACTACTTTCTTCGCGGAAGCCCGCTGGAAAAGATTTGTGCTGGTTGCCAACCCACCGCGACCTGGAGCGGATGAAGGCACCCTTAATTTTTGCAACCATATCCACGCCCCGGCCATCACCACAATGGTGCAGCTGAGCAAAACAATGGTCGTGTAAAGCAACCGCTTATTCATCGCCGATCTGTAAACGCTTTGTTTCGAACAACCGAAAAATTAACGCCAGCACGAACCACGTCAACAGCAACCCGCACCCTAGCCCATTGACTTCAAATAGAAAAGCGAACAGCTTTGGACTTATGCGCGTTTCAATCTGGTGATTTGATTTTCTTGAAATTCTTCCTCGCACTTTTTAAAACAGAACCGGTTAGCGATACATTTCGATGAAAAGAGGTGGTACTTTTCTGGTTGCATGGTGCGTTACATTGTTTCTATTCACTGGACTTTTCTTACCTGCCCGTCCCGGTCGCATCCCTTGGTTTGTTGATTTATTCGTAGCTGGGTTACCACTCGGGGCTTTTATATATGCTCGATACCCAGCAAAAAGTTTGGGAGCAATCATCGTTTATGGTCTTATCGGGGGGACTTGGTTTTCGTTAGTATGCTTCGATGATCCACTTCCTCTTGCCATGGCGGATGTAAACATCTATTGGAAAGCCGCCAGGATCGCTTCTTTTGTCACGATAACCACCATCGCTTGCGTAGCGGCATTCATTTTAGGCAAAAAGCTCAGTGCGAGGTCTTGATGGGGTCTTTTTTAGGGTTTTCATGGGAAAAAGCTGGATTACTCAATCAGCCGTCCCTTATGTCGTGAATTCTTGACGGGGCCATGGAGAGTTACGATTTTAAATAGTAACTATGCGACTTATCCAGAGTTTTTCTTTCCTCCGCAATTCAGGGCCCATTTTGCCTTTGTGCGGTCTTCTTTTACTCACTGCCTGTTCAACCCCGAAAACCACCTCAGCCGGTTTTACCCAGGGTGAGACGGCTCTTAACAGAGGCGACTATCTTCAGGCTGTGGCTCTCTACACCCAGGCTATTACGAAGGACGAGACCAATCCTCTCCTCTATGCCGAACGCGGCAGCGCATACAATGGTCTCCATAGGTTCAAACAAGCGCTGGCTGATTTCGATACTGCCCTTGGCAAAATCAAAGATCAAAAAGACCCACGCCTTGTTTATATCTACTATCACCGTGGTTACGCCTACGAACTGGAAGGTTTTAAAAAAGAAGGTCTTGAGAATTACCTCAAGGCCGTCGCTCTGAATCCCGCTTTTCCCGATGCTCACGGCAACGCCGCCTGGATTTTGGCCACCCATCCTGATTCCAACCTCAGGAACCCAAAAAAAGCGCTCGAATACGCCTTGATTGAAGCCAAAATTTCAAAAATGGCCGATACCGCCGTTCTCGACACCCTCGCTGCGGCCTATGCTGCCAATGGTCGCTTCGATGAAGCAGTTGTCACCCAGAAGAAAGCTTTGGCGAGCGCGACGGATCACGAAGACAAATTCAATTTCGCCGAACGTTTGAAGTTATACGAACAAAAGAAGTCTTACGTTGAGCCTACAAAAGCAAACGCCACTGTGCAGAAATAGGCTGCGTGGAATTTCTCAACTGTTCTTGTCAATGGAATACAGGCGTATGGGTAAAATCCTTTTGTAAGCCAGAAAGTCTTGATCATCAGTAAAAATTGCAAGATCGTGTTTAATGGCTACCGCGCAAATTAGAAAATCCGTTGAGGAGCCTTGAATCCCTTTTGATCTGCATCTATTGTAGCAAGATGCTGCTTCTTCGAAATCAGCTGTCACGATCTCTAAATCTTGGAAAACATGGAGTCGATTTCTTAGCGTTTCAAATGCGCTTGTCTCTTTGATTCCGGACAGCAATTCTTGTCTGATTGGTCCGATTATTTCAACTACTCCCTCTCCCAGGAGCTTAAGCATTACGCTTCTATAAAGAGATGCCGAACCGTCTTGACGTCGCAGTACTGCTGACCAAATGGGTGTATCAGGTAAGACCCTCACCGCTTCGCCCTTAACTTTTTATGATCAAAATCGGGACGAAAATCAATGGTCCCAAAGAGATCTGCAATTTCCTTTTGGCCTAGTCGGCGTACATACTCGGCCAGTGCGCGGTTCACAGTCTCTTTCTTCGTGCGAAAACCTCCCAGTTTTTGGGCCTCCGCCAGTAAGTCATCATCAATTTGTAGGTTGGTAGCCACTTCTACACATTACTCCACACATTCATTGTGTCAATTGCGTAGGTATCCGAAATAGATGAGCAATTACAGCACGAATACCAGAACACTTGGAGTGTAACCTTCTGCTTGGAAGCAACTCAAGCGCCCGACGAGACACGTATACTGCAGGCCTGGGCAGCGCAAGCTGCTCAGGCAGATTTCCTACGGGTTTGCGGATGCAACCCTTCCTACCTCGCCATCTCGTAAGAATATCCCTTCAAATACTCTGTCTCGGCAATCGATGGAATAACTGGATGATCCGGTGACTGGCTGTACGTTTCGATTTTTCTGATCACTCTTCGGGCATCAAAGGCCGCTTCCAGAATCACTTCCTGGAACAGGTTCGCGTCCACATGGTGTGAACAACAGAAGGTCGCCAGTGTCCCGCCAGGCTTCAATAACTTGAACGCCCGCAAGTGAATTTCTTTGTACCCACGCATCGCATCGCCCACCGATGCCCGATTCTTCGTGAACGAAGGCGGATCGAGAATAATCATTTCAAACTGCGGTATCACCCGCTCATGGGGTTGCACCGCCGTACGTGCTTTCAGCCAGTCGAAAACATTGGTTGTCTCGAAAGTGCACGAGCCCGTCAGGTTATTTTTTCTCGCATTTTCCTGTGATGCCTTGATTGCATCCTCGCTTTGATCCAGCGCGTGAACTTTTGCTTTTCCGGTGCGCGCTGCATGAAGTGCGAATCCTCCAAGGAAGGTAAAACAATCCAGCACATTTCCGCCCCTTACCAATTTTGCCACCTTCTCGTAATTGACCTGTTGATCCAGGTACATTCCCGTTTTGTGACCCTTGACCAAATCGACCTGAAACTTGATTCCATTCAGCGCAATGTTAACAGGTCCATCCAATTGGCCAAAAAGCACACCATTCGAATCCTGCATTCCTTCGAATTTTCGGAAACCGGAGTCGTTGCGTTCCATGATGATTTTTGGAGAAAATATTTTTTGCAATGCTTCCAAAATGAGCGGCTTTCGCGTCTCCATTCCCAATGCGGATGTCTGTATCACCAGTGCATCCTCGTATTTATCTACGATCAATCCGCTCAGGAAATCACTCTCTGCATTCACGACCCGAAACGATGTCGCTCCCGGCATGAATCGCGTGCGCACCGCCAGCGCTTCCCGAATCCGTTGTTCGAAGAAATCGACATTGAGCGTCACCCGCTCCGGCGATAGCACGCGCACCAGGATTTTCGACTTGCTGTTATACAAGCCGGTGCCCAGGAACCGTTGGCGATGATCCTTGATCTGGACTAAGGCCCCATCTTCAGCAGGCGCGGTAATGCGCACCACCGAGCCCGAATAGATCCAGGGATGTCCGCCAAGAACGCGATTCGCATCGCCCGGTTTGATAATAACTGTCGGTAAATTTTCCATTTTTTTGTAAACAGGTTCACTGCAAGTCTCGACAGTATGCAGTATTGGTCTATGGTTCTGCAAATGAAGATCCACAAGGGCTTGAATCTGGTACTGCTTTTATTTCTTGGTTTTATCTCCTCTGATTCCCGCGTTTTGGCCCAGGCCGCTCCACCTGCTGCCGCCGCCGCTAAACACATGCTTTGGAAGGTCACAGGGCAGGGGTGCACCGTCTATCTTGCCGGTTCTGTGCACTTCTTGAAGGGCAGCCACTACCCCCTCGCTCCAGTTATCGAAAATGCATTCACCAACAGCCAATCCATTGCTTTCGAGACCGACATGAAGGAAATGGAAGCTCCGGCCACCCAATTCCTGCTTTTAGAAAAGGGAACCTATCAAAATGGGGACACAATTGAGAAACATCTATCTCCCAAAACTTATGGACTGCTTAAACAAAAATTTGAGGAAGAGATGGGCACAGCCGACTTGATGACAGGTTTCAGACCTTGGTTCGCCGCCTTCACCCTGGTCGCCGTCGAATTGCAAAAAATGGGTTTTGATGCGTCTCAGGGCATGGATCAATATTTTCACAAAAAAGCTCAGGAGCGACAAATGACCGAAACCGGGCTGGAGCCTTTGGCCGTTCAAATCGCCATGATTGCCGACCTCGGCGCCAAGAATGAAGAGGAGTTCGTGTTGCAAACCATTTCCGAGATGAACGACTTCAAGAAAGAGTTCGACCAGATTATTTCTGCCTGGCAAACCGGAAATACGGCCGCTCTCGAGAAACAATTGCTCGCTTCCTTCAAAGGTTATCCTGACATCGAGAAAAAGCTGCTCACAGACCGCAACCAATCCTGGATTTCTAAAATAGAAACAATGCTGAAGAACCCGGAAAAAAAGAACGCCATGGTAGTCGTCGGCGCAGCCCACCTTGTCGGAAAAAATGGAGTGCCTCAACTCCTTCAACAAAAGGGCTACAAGGTAGAGCAGCAATAAGGGTGCTTCTTCCTGGATTGTGTTGATCCGCGAACCGGGATAAATAAGGGATTTAGCCTTTGTTGAATCAGCCGAAACAAGATTGTCACAAATCCCCATTTGTTGCACTCTGAACGTAGCAGGTTAACGATCTGAATACGTATTAACATGGCAAAAGCATCCAAGTTTCTGCAGGGCAAACTCCTTCTCGATGGCGGTGAACTGAAGGGTTCCTTTTTCCATCGCACCGTCATTCTGATCTGTCAGCACGACGCCAATGGAGCCTTCGGTCTGATTCTCAACAATCCCACCCAAAATAAGGTCGGGGAGGTCGTCACGGCAGACTTGCCACAACCCGTAAAAGGCATGCCGATTTTTGTCGGAGGGCCTGTCCAGCCTTCCGCGCTCTCCTACGTTTACGCCAATCCTTTCATGCCTCAGCCGGGTATCATCGATAATCTCTATCTCGGTCACACTCTCGACGGTTTGCGCGATATGGAATTTCAAATGCAAAGCAGCCAGATCCGCCTCTTTGCTGGTTATGCCGGCTGGTCTGCAGGTCAGCTGGAGGAAGAAATGAAGCGCGACACCTGGCTGGTGCATCCTGCCTCTTTGGATCTTGTTTTCGATGAAAAACCGGAAGAACTTTGGCAGGCTGTCCTCCGTAAAAAGGGGTGGAAATATAGATTGATCGCCGAACGCCCGGATGATCTCTCCTGGAATTAACTTCTCGCAGTCCGCTTTTGCGATTTTCTCCCTTTGTAATTCACCTTGGACTGTCTGGTCGTGGGCCCCGCTGGCGCATTCGGATCCATGCTCCTCTTCAATTCCTTGATTTGATCGCGGAACAACGCTGCCTTCTCGAATTCCAGGTTATTCGAGGCCTGGATCATCTCTTCCTCGATCTGGCGAATTGTTTCTGTCACATCAAAGTCTCCGCTTCCTTCCTTCAGGACTGCCGCCGCCTTTCGCTTCGCCGAGCTATACACCGCGAGACTGTCTTCCACTGCACGATTCACACTCTTTGGCGTGATTCCATGTAATTCATTATAGGCCACCTGCTTCTGGCGGCGATAATCCGAGGTCGCCAAAAACTTTTTGATGCTCTGCGTCATGACATCCGCGTAGAGAATCACTTCCCCGTTCAAATGGCGCGCCGCACGCCCTGCCGTCTGGATCAGGCTGGTGGCTGACCGCAGGTAACCTTCCTTGTCCGCGTCTAAAATGGCCACCAGGGATACCTCAGGCAAATCAAGCCCTTCCCTCAGCAGGTTAATTCCAATCAATACATCAAACTCCCCTTTCCTCAGAGCGCGTAATATCTCCACCCGTTCTATCGCGTCGATTTCACTGTGCAAATACCGCACATTGATCGAGAGATCCCGCAAGTAGTCCGTCAACTCTTCCGCTGTCCTTTTGGTCAAGGTCGTCACCAGGATGCGCTCCTTGAGCTCGATCCTCTTTCGCACTTCCTCAATCAAATCGTCGATCTGCCCCTTCAGCGGCCGCACCGTCGTTTTCGGATCGATCAATCCCGTCGGGCGGACAATTTGTTCCACAATCCGTGTTCCAGACCATTTCAATTCATCCGGTCCGGGAGTGGCGCTCACATAAATCGTTTGGTGCTGATGCCCTTGAAATTCATCGAAGGAAAGCGGTCGGTTATCCAGCGCGCTCGGCAGGCGGAATCCATGTTCCACCAATGTGGTCTTGCGTGCGCGATCACCCGCATACATCCCTCCGATCTGCGGTATCGTCGCGTGCGATTCATCCACCACCAACAAATAATCCTCTGGAAAGAAATCCATCAACGTGTGGGGTCGCGATCCCGGCGGACGCCCGGTTAAATGTCGCGAGTAATTTTCTATGCCCGAACAAAATCCCATCTCTTCCATCATTTCCAGGTCGTATTCTGTTCGCATCTTGATCCGTTGCGCTTCCAACAGTTTCCCCTGGCTCTCGAACCACGCGATCCGTTCCCCCAACTCCTCGCGAATCGTCAATATTGCCCGCTTCGTTTTTTGATCCACCGTCACAAACTGCTTCGCCGGATAAATCGCTGCATTGTTCAGCGTTTCAATCACCTTCCCCGTCAAGGGATCCATCCGCGTGATGCGATCGATTTGTTCCCCAAAAAACTCGATGCGTAATCCATCCTCGGTGCTCGCCGGCCTCACCTCCACCGTATCCCCCCGCACGCGAAATTGCCCGCGTTCGAA
The DNA here is from genome assembly GCA_028293375.1 of Verrucomicrobiales bacterium. GTDB lineage: Bacteria > Verrucomicrobiota > Verrucomicrobiia > Limisphaerales > JAQGOY01 > JAQGOY01. The sequence continues at coordinate 27,241 of JAQGOY010000107.1, forward strand.
GGCGATGTCATTCCGTGAATAAAGCAGGTCAACCAACCGGCACAGAAAGAGGTCCCGGGAAATTTCCATTCCGACATGGACCGTAATAATCAATGCCTGGTAATCCTCCTTGCTGCCAATGCCGTAAATACAGGAGACACTGGCCACCACCACCACATCCCGTCGTGAAAAAAGCGAACTCATGGTTGAGAGCCGCATCCGTTCAATCTCCTCGTTCACGCTCGAATCTTTTTCAATGAACGTGTCGGTTCGCGGAAGGTAAGCTTCCGGCTGATAATAATCGAAATAGCTGACGAAATATTCCACCGCGTTGCGTGGAAAGAAACCCTTGAACTCCGCGTACAATTGCGCCGCGAGCGTCTTGTTATGTGAAATCACCAGCGTGGGGCGGTTCACATTGCGAATCACATTGGCGATGCTGAAAGTCTTCCCGGACCCCGTCACCCCAAGCAGCGTCTGATGCTCCACTCCGGTGGTCAATGCTTCGGTCAGCTTGGCAATCGCATTCGGCTGATCCCCCGCAGGTTGATACGAGGATTCGAGTTCAAACATAGAAGCTCAAGTTAAGTTTGCTTCCAAAACGTGTCAACGGACCGCTTAAAATTGCCCCGTACACACCGCCTTTACGTTGCCATTTTTTCGAAATTGGAAATGCTCTCCCGAGCCGCGTTTTCAAAATCATTCAACGCGGTTTCAGTCCCTTTCAATCTCTCGATCATCACCCGTTTACAATGTTTCTTTCCGTCGGCCATGGTCGCTGAGAATTCAATAACTCCTGTCCCTTTTTCCCAGATCGGGCTCCCGGAAATGGAAGCAATATTCGCCTTCTCCTTCTCCAGCCATTGTTGAAATACCGTTTCCGATACGCTTGATTCTTCCCAGAATTTTAACACATCCACCGGAAGCTCCGAAAACCGTTTCACCACGAATTCTTTATCCAGGAACGATAGAAAATTCCCCGCCTTTGGGCCATTATCGCGATCCAGCAATACCCGATAAATCGCTTTGAAAGCGCTCGGTTGATCGATCGGTGTCAATCGTGTTGCAGCGAAGACGCAAACCTGCAGCGCCCCGCCTTCCCAATCGGTTTGCGGTAACATCTTTGCCAGCAATTGCAGGAACGCTCGTTGCGTCGCAGTAAGTTCCTGCGCCCGTGCCGGCAGTGTTTCCTGCAGACGCGTCTTCTCTTCTTCCGTCGCGTAATTTTCTATCCAGTATTTCGCCGCGCGTATCCGTAGGTCCAGATGCTTCCTGTCCAGTTCCGTGAACGGTGATCCCTTGCGTTTCTCCAGTTCTTTCACTGCATCGATGTGCGGCAACTGAATCAGGGCGCTGACCAGTTGAAAGTCTGCCACCCAATGATCCGGCTCCATTGTCACGCACGACAATTCGTAAATCCTTTTGTCCTCTATCGATATTTTCGGATCATGAAAATATCGTTGATGAAAGCGATCGAACTCATTGAACACTTTGATGATGTGCACCTCGGATGAATCGAAATTCACATGGTGCTTCGGCGTCGTCCGAATCATCAAAAATCGCAAAACTTCCGGCGGCAGAAAATCCGTCATGCCGCGGGCCGAAACTCCCACCCCATTGGACGAACTCATCTTCGCTCCGCCCACCAGGAAAAAGTCATAAGGACAATTTAAGGGAGGTTGCTGCCCAAAAATCGCTTTCAGGCACGCCCTGGCCACATCGC
>JAQGOY010000111.1 GCA_028293375.1 Verrucomicrobiales bacterium
CTCAAATTTTCAATCCCCAAACCGGTGCCTTTTCTACCCGCAAAGGGCCTCTTTTTGCCAATATTGTGCTTGCGGACGAAATTAACCGTGCACCGGCCAAAGTCCAAAGCGCGCTCCTGGAAGCCATGCAGGAACGGCAGGTCACCATCGGAGAACAGTCCTATCCCCTGCCCTCCCCATTCCTGGTCCTGGCCACTCAAAATCCCATCGAACAGGAAGGTACCTATTCCCTGCCCGAAGCACAGGTTGACCGGTTTATGCTTAAATTGAAGATCGGCTATCCTTCCCGTGCCGAGGAGCGCCAAATTCTGGATTTGATGGCTGTAACCCAGAGTAACCTGGCCACCGCTAATGTCGCCGATGCGAACACCATTGATGAGGCCCGCAAGATCCTAAACCTCATTTATATTGACGACAAGGTGAAGGATTACATCGTTGATCTTGTTTGCTGCACACGGGACCCTGATCATTATGGCATTCAAGTCCAAGGCTTGATCCAATTGGGCGCTTCTCCAAGAGCCACCATAGCACTTACCCTTGCAGCCAAGGCGCACGCATTTTTGCGAGGCCGGGGCTATGTTACCCCGCAGGATGTGAAATCGATCGGCATGGACGTCTTGCGACACCGGGTATCGGTTACCTACGAAGCTGAAGCGGAAGACAAGACTAGTGAAATCATCGTGCAAAAAATCTTCGATGAACTTCCTGTTCCTTAATCCATCCAGGACAAGCAATGATCCCAAGGGAAATTCTTAAACGAATCCGGCAGATTGAAATTCGGACTCGCCGCCTCGTGACTGAAAGTTTGGCGGGCCAATACCATAGTGTCTTCAAGGGCCACGGCATGAATTTCGAGGAAGTTCGTGAATATCAACCGGGCGATGATATTCGCGCGCTGGACTGGAACGTTACGGCCAGGACCAATGTTCCTCACGTGAAAAAATTCGTTGAGGAACGAGAGCTTACCGTCATCCTCGTCGTCGACTTGAGCGGCTCAGGATTGTTCGGCTCAGGCAGACAGTCCAAACGAGAACTTGCTGCCGAAATTGCTTCTGTCCTCGCTTTTTCAGCCATTCGAAATAATGACAAAGTCGGCCTCATTTTGTTCACTGAAGAGGTCGAAAAATTCATTGCTCCTGGAAAAGGCCGAAGACACGTTTTGCGGGTGATTCGCGAAGTCCTTTGTTTTGAACCAAAATTGAGCGGTACCAACTTAAATCGCGCACTCGAATTTGTCCGTCACATTAGCTCTCACCGCTCTATTGTTATTGTTCTCTCCGATTTCCTCGATCATCACGATTCCAAAAACCGCCGCGCCATGGCATTGTCTCAATCCATGATTTCGTTGTCGTTCTCTGCTATCAAGCAGTTGAATCGTCGTCATGATTTAATTGTGATTCAACTCATTGATCGTTACGAAATGGAATTGCCAAATTTAGGGCTTCTGGTCTTGAAGGATGCAGAAACAGGCGAAGTCGTCGAGGTCGATACTACCGATCTCGCGAAGCGACGCCGATTTGAACAGCGACAGCGGGAAACACATGCCAATCTCGCTAAAATGCTGGGTTCCGTGGATATTGAAATCCTCCAGTTGCAGACGCATCTCCCTTATGACCGGCAACTCATCCATTTTTTTGGGAATCGGAGCAAGAAGTTGCATCGCACCTAGACGTTTCGAATGACAAACAGTGCTGCTTCAACTCCTCCTGCGCTCCGCGACATCAAAGCTGCTGTCGAGATTCTCGATCTTCCCCGTTTGATTGTTATTTCCATCCTGGCGCTTTGTCTGGCTGTCGGTATTTTCTTTTTGATCAAATGGTTGCTGCGCAAAAAGGTGTTTTCTCCTGTATCGCTTTCACCCAGACAAAAGGCGCTCGAGTTACTTAAGGATGCGGAAAAGCTGCTCGATCAACCGGTCGAATTCGTAATCTTCTGTTCCTCCGTTCTGCGAACATTTTTTGAGGAGGAGCACGGCCTCAATGCACCTGACCGCACTACCGAGGAGTTTTTGGTTGAGCTGAGCCGCCGTTCCAGCCTTGAGACTACCCAGCCCGTTCTTGTTCGATTTCTCGATCAGACAGATTTGGTCAAATTCGCCAGGTTCGAACCAACCCGGGCCGAACTTGACGCCCTGCTTTCGATTGCGCGTGAGGTCATTGCAGCTGAGCCCCTATCCGTTAAGAAGGAGGGCGAAGCATGATTTCTTTTGGCCATCCTTACGTACTGTTTTTCCTCCTCCTGATTCCGCTCCTTGCCTGGTTAAAGGGAAAAACTGGACAACATTCTGCCTTTCTCTATTCCTCTATTCAACTAATCCGGCCTATCGCTGGACTTCACCGCTCTCGCGCAGGAAAAGTATTATTGTTGCTGCGATGGCTTTCTGTTGCCCTCCTCATCATATCCATGGCTCAGCCAAGACGCTTGAGAGGTGAACTGCGAGCTAAGGCCAAGGGAATTGATATCGTCGTCTGTTTCGACTTGAGCACCAGTATGGCGGCTGAAGACTTTGAGGTGAATGGCAGCCGGGTGAGTCGCATCAACGTAGCCCGGGGCGTTCTCCAGAATTTTATTAAACAGCGGGAAAACGATCGTATTGGTCTCGTCGCCTTCGCCGGCGATGCCTATACCGCGTGTCCATTGACCTTGGATCATGACTATCTTCTCCAGAATTTGAATCGGCTTCGCTTCGGCTTAATTGAAGACCGAACAGCCATTGGCTCGGCCATTACCCTCGCTGTGAATCGGCTTCGAGCTGTCGAGTCAAAGTCTAAAGTGATCATCCTTATGACGGATGGGCAAAATAACGCCGGTAAAATTGCTCCCGTCACTGCGGCCGAAGTCGCTAAAACACTTGGTATCAAAATCTACACGATCGGGGTCGGCACTCATGGTAACGCACCCACACCGCAGCTGGATCGCAACGGGGAAATTGTACGGGATTTCTTCGGAAATCCCAGCTACTTTTCTGTCCCGGTGGATATTGATGAACCCACTCTTCAAAAGATTGCTGAGATGACTTCCGGAATCTATTTTCGGGCGGACAGCACCGACACCCTCCTCAAGATTTATCAGGAAATCAACAAGCAGGAAAAAACTGAAGTGAATCGAAAGAAAATTCAGCAATTTGAGCAATACTTTAAGTGGCCGTTGCTGACTGGCCTTTGTGTATTGATGCTTGAAGTCATCCTGAGTCAGACACGGTGGAGGAGAATACCATGACCTATGGCGACCCTGAATTGTTATGGCTGGTGATCATCATCTGCGCGCCGCTAATCCTTTTTTTGATTTGGACATGGCGCACCAAACAACGATTGATTACTTCATTTGTGCAGGCAAGCCGCCTGATGACCTTAACCATTGGCGTTTCTAAGAATCGTCAAAAGTTCAAGCTGGGCCTCCTTGTGGTGTCCGTCGCCTTCCTCTGCTTTGCCCTGGCTCGCCCGCAATGGGGAGAAACACAACAAGAAGTTAAAGAATCGGTCGTTGATGTCCTACTAGCGGTCGACACTTCGAAAAGCATGCTGGCCACTGACGCAACTCCCAACCGTTTGGTTCGCGCCAAGTTGGCCGCCCTTGATTTATTGCGCATTGGGAGTCCCAATCGATTCGGACTGATTCCTTTTGCGGGGGCTGCTTTTCTCCAATCCCCTTTATCGCTGGACGAAGACGCCCTGGTCCAAAGTTTACAATCCATCGACGTCGGCTCTGTTCCGCAGGGGGGGACGGTCTTTGCCAACGCCATCGATACTGCTATGGACGCCTTTGAGAAAGAGGAGAACAACCAAAAGATTCTGGTTATTTTTACTGACGGTGAAGACCAGGAGGACGGGGCACTCGAAGCCGCCACGAAAGCGAAGAAAGCAGGCATTAAGATTTTCACGGTGGGTATTGGAACTCCCGAAGGCGAACTGATTAGGTTAAATGACGGTCAAAACCGTCAGGGATATTTAAGGGATGAGGCCGGAAATGTGGTTAAATCCCGTCTAAACGAAGCCCTTCTAAAGCAGATTGCGGAATCGACCGGAGGGTTCTATGTTCCACTCGCGGCTTCGGGATCGATGAATGCGCTTTATCAATACCTAAAACAATACGCTCCTTCGGGAAGCACTGCCACTCGTGTTATCTCGACACGTAGCGAACAGTTCTTTTGGTTCGTCGCAGTGGCAATTGTTCTGCTCCTCGTGGAAATCTTCATGCCCCAACAAAAACGAGAACCTGCCGCCTCAAACCGCGCTATCCGAACCCTGCTGGTCCTTCTTGGCATTTTTGCCTTATCCAGTTCAACTTTTGCTTCGACCACAAAAGCCTTCGAATCGTTGAACAAAGGCGAATACGGCAAGGCTGTGGACGAATTCGAGCGCCTCGGGCGAAAGAGCACCAACGATCTTCGCTACCCCTATGATGCGGGCGTGGCCGCCTATAAGCTCAAGGAGTTTAATCGGGCCGAATCCTACTTCACTCGTTCATCAACCTCGCCGGACATCCAACTGCAACAAAAGTCTTATTATAATCTGGGAAATACCCATTTTCAGGGGGGCCTCGAAGCCGAAGGTAAAGATCGCATTGCCAAATGGGAGCAAGCAGTCAAGGACTATGAAATCGCTCTGAAGATCGACTCAAAAGATAAGGACGCTGCCAGCAACGCAGAGTTCGTGCGCAAACAGCTCGAAGAACTGAAAAAGCAGGAGGAGCAGAAACAGAAGCAGGAGGACGAAAAGAATAAAGACGATAAGGAGAAGAAGGATCAGGATCAGAAGGGCGATCAAAAGAACAAGGACGAGAAGCAAAATAACAAAGATCAAAAAGATCCCTCAAAAAAGGATCCGAACAATAAGTCCAACGAAAAAGAAGAGCAGAAGAAGAATCAACAGTCAGGTCAGAAGCCCGGGGATCAGAAAGACCAGCAGAATCAACAATCCCAAAACGCAAAATCGGCGGACGAGCAAAAGAAACGGGAAGATCAGGAAAGGGCTGAGCAGTTGGCCCGAAGTCCTCAGAAAATGACGCCCCAACAAGCTATGCAGCTTCTCGACTCTTTAAAGAGTTCGGAAAAGCAATTTCCTTTCACCCCCATGATCCAGGGTCGAACAACCACGAAAGATTGGTAGCGCCAACTACACCTTTTTTGTGAACTCTACACCAAGCTTTAGCAGCTTCTGCGCGTCCTCATCGGATTTGGCTTCGGCATAAATCCTCAGGATGGGCTCAGTGCCGGAACCTCGAAGCATCAGCCAAGCGGCATTCTCGGAAATAAACTTCACACCATCATAGCTCTTCACTTCCTTCAGGGCTGAACCAAGTAGTTTTGCCGGCGGGTGGGTTTTGCAATAGTCCATCAATGCAGCCCGTTTCTCCAGGGGAAAATGAGTGTCGATTCGTGCATAACGATGGGGGCCAAAATCTTTTTCCAGGGTTGCCAGGAGTTTCGCCAGTGGCTTTTTTTCGGTGGCCAATAGTTCCAAAAGCATCATGCCGGCCAGGATACCGTCCCGTTCCGGGATGTGGCCTGGAAAGCCTATCCCTCCGCTCTCTTCGAAACCCAAAAGCACATTGCCTTTCAGCATCTCTGCGCAAATGTATTTAAAACCGACTCCTGTCTCGACCAGTTCCAATCCAAACTTTTCACAGATCCGATCCACCATCGAAGTCGTGGTCAAGGCCTTGATTACCCTACCCGTGGACTTTCTATTCTTAATGTAGTGTTGCAGGAGCAGGCAAATAATTTGGTGTGTGCTCAATGCATTTCCCCTTCCATCCATACCGCCCACTCGGTCAGCGTCTCCGTCTGTCACAAGGCAAAGATCGTGGGGATGTCGGGAAAGGTAGGCGGCCGTTTTGGCGTAGTTTTTTTCGATGGGTTCAGGATTTATTCCGCCGAAATTGACGTCATGTTCTCCATTGAGGGTCGTTACTTTACAAGTAGTGCCAGCAAGCAGGGCATCGAAGCAACCAGCTCCCACACCATACAAAGCTTCGTGAGCGAATTTCAGTTTACTGGCGGCAATGAGTTTAAAGTTTACTTGTTTCTTGACCGCATTGAGATGCGCAGGACGAATATCCTTGATGACCAGTTTTTTCTCTGCCCTTGCTATTTCTAATGGAACAGCAACGACTGGACTGACCTGCAGTAGTTTTTCAACTGCCTGGCATATTTGAGGCTCGGCAGATCCACCATAAAAGGCTTTCAGCTTGAAGCCATTGAACGCCGGTGGATTGTGACTTGCGGTCAACATTACACCGCCAATCGCTTTTTCTGCCTTCACGGCGAATGAAACCGCAGGCGTGGAGGTCGGGCATGAAGTCAGGATAACGTCAAATCCGTTACCCACCATGATCTCTGCGACTCTCGATCCAAATTCAGCTGAGAGAAATCTGCGGTCGAATCCCACAATGACTTTATTCACTGTCCCCTTAATAGGGTTTTGTTTCCAAAATTGTGCGGTGGCCTGGGCGACGCGATCGAGATTCGAAAAAGTAAAATCTTCTGCGATGACAGCTCTCCATCCATCGGTTCCAAATTTTATTTGAGCCATATTATAAAAAGGATTTTGGATCGTTCAAAGCCTCGGATGCTTTTTTAGCAATCTTGCGCATTTTTTTCACCGCGCCTCGCAGGCTCTTCTGTCCAAATAACCCAGTTCCGCTAACAAAAACATCAGCGCCTTCTTTTGCACAATCAGCCGCAGTACTAAAATTAATACCTCCATCCACCTGAATGTGGTAATTCAGCCCCTTTTCCTTTCGCCAGTAGTAGGCTTGGCGCACTTTGCTGAGCGTCTCGGTGATGAAGGGTTGACCGCCAAAACCAGGATTCACAGTCATGACGAGCAGCAGGTCGATCTTCGATAAGAAGGGTTTTACTTCCTGCATCGAAGTCCCCGGGTTGATTGCGAGGCCTACTTTCTTTTTGAACGAACGAATCTTCCAGATTAATGACTCGACCTTTTCGCCAAGCTCCACATGGATGGTGAGTTGGTCGGCTCCAGCCTTGACGAACGATTCAATAAGGATATCCGGGCGCTGGCACATGAGGTGAACATCGAGGACGGAGGAAACGAGTGGACGAACTACTTTTACCACCTGAGGACCAAAGGAAATATTGGGCACGAATTGGCCATCCATGATGTCCAGGTGAAGCCACTCGGCGCCGCTTTTCTCGACTCGAACTGCCTCCGCTCCAAAGCGGGAAAAATCAGCTGCCAACAGGGATGGAGCAATAATCATCTGCCTGCCAAGTAAACCGGTTGAAAAGGGGGAAGCAATGAGAAAATACTTCTATTTTAAAAAGGACCAGACGGGGATGGGGGGAAATGGAAAAGGCCACCCCTGAAAACAAGGGTGGCCTTTTAAACTATTAAGAATTATTTCTTTTTCTTGGCGGCGCGAGCCTCTTCAAGGGCGGCCTGGGCCGCAGCAAGGCGGGCGATAGGAACCCGGAATGGAGAGCAGCTAACGTAGTTCAGCCCAATACGATGGCAGAACTTAACGCTGGAAGGTTCACCACCGTGCTCACCGCAGATGCCGAGTTTGATGTCAGGCCGGGTCTTGCGTCCGAGATCAACCGCGATCTGCATCAGTTTGCCGACACCAGTTTGATCGATGGTGGCGAATGGGTTCTGTTTCACGATATCATTTTCCTGGTAGGCAGGAAGGAATGAACCGGAGTCATCACGACTCATGCCCAGAGTCGTCTGGGTGAGGTCGTTGGTGCCGAAGCTGAAGAACTGAGCATCCTTCGCGATCTCATCGGCCACGAGGGCGGCGCGAGGAATTTCAATCATCGTTCCAACCAGGTAATTGAACTTGGTTTTCTTTTCCTTCGCCACTTCAGCGGCCACGCGATGGACAACTTCGATTTGAAGCTGGAGCTCTTTTGGGTAGCCGACGAGCGGGATCATGATCTCAGGCTTCACCTTGATGCCCTTTTTCTGAACTTCAGCAGCAGCTTCGAATACGGCGCGAGCCTGCATTTCGCTGATTTCAGGATAAACGATTCCGAGGCGGCAACCGCGGTGGCCGAGCATCGGGTTGAATTCGTGCAATTCATTTACCCGTTTGGCGATCTTTTCCTTGCTGACCTTGAGTTTGTCAGCGAGTTCGCTCTGCGCTGCGGCGTCATGAGGGAGGAATTCGTGCAATGGCGGGTCCAGGAAACGAATAGTAGCTGGGAAACCTTTGAGTTCCTTGAACATGCCGGCAAAGTCCTCGCGCTGATAAGGAAGCAGCTTGGCCAATGCCTTTTTGCGGGCTTCGATATTCTCCGCCAGGATCATTTCGCGCATGGCGTCGATACGATTGCCTTCGAAGAACATATGTTCCGTGCGGCAAAGTCCGATGCCGTTGGCGCCGAAAGCGACAGCGTTAGCAACCTGCTCTGGGGAATCCGCATTGGTGCGGACATCAAGGCGGGTGGCCTGCGAGCACCACTTCATCAGTTGTGCGTAGTTTTGATAAGTCTTGCTTTGATCTGGCTTGAGCGATTTCTCGACAAGGACCTGAACGATTTCAGAAGCGGCGGTTTTTACTTCACCGGCGTAGACTTCACCTGCAGTGCCATCGATGGAGAGAAAATCACCTTCTTTGAAAACCTGGGTTCCGACAGTGAGGGTGCGATGATGATAATCAACGTTCAGAGCAGCAGCGCCGCAAACGCAAACTTTACCCATTTGGCGGGCCACGAGTGCTGCGTGAGAGCTTACACCGCCACGGGCAGTGAGAATTCCTTCGGCAGCGATCATTCCACGAAGATCTTCCGGGGAAGTCTCGATCCGAACGAGCAGGACACGTTGTCCTTTTTCAGCGGCTTCAACGCAACGTTCCGCGTTAAAATAGATTTTGCCGGAAGCAGCGCCAGGACCTGCTGGCAACCCCTTGGCGATGACTTTTGCAGCCTTGATGGCAGCGCGATCAAACACAGGCGCGAGGACCTGGTCCAATTGCTCAGCGGGAACACGCATGATGGCATCTTCCCAAGTGATCAATTTTTCTTTGACCATTTCGACGGCGAAACGAACAGCGGCCAGACCGGTGCGCTTGCCGTTACGAGTCTGGAGCATGAACAACTTGCCTTCTTCGATGGTGAATTCGAAATCCTGCACGTCCTTGAAATGACTTTCGAGGGTTTTGCGCACTTGTTCGAGTTCAGCGAAAGGCTTCGGCATGATGGCCTTGAGCTTGGCGACTGGCTCCGGGGTGCGGACACCGGCAACGACATCTTCGCCCTGAGCGTTCATCAGGAATTCACCGTAAAATACTTTTTCGCCGCTGGCTGGGTCGCGAGTAAAGGCAACTCCTGAACCGGATTGGTCGCCAGTGTTGCCGAACACCATAGCCTGGACGTTGACAGCTGTTCCCCATTCGCTTGGAATGTTGTATTTACGACGATAAACACTCGCGCGATCATTCATCCAGGAACCAAATACGGCGCCGACCGCGCCTTTAAGCTGATCCCAGGGGTTCGTTGGAAATTCTTTGCCGGTGCGTTCTTTTACGAGGGCTTTGAAACGCTTGACCATTTCCTTGAGTCCATCGGCGTCAATTTTTGTATCTTCGACATCCTTTTGACCGGGGAAGAGCTTTTCTTTTAGCTCATCAATTACGGTTTCGAATGGTTCGTGATCTTCACCGGCGCGTTTTTGGACGCCCATAACAACGTCGCCATACATTTGGATGAAACGGCGATAGCAATCCCAGGCGAAGCGAGGATTACCACTGGCTTTTTCGAGTGCGATAACGGTCTGGTCATTCAGGCCGAGATTCAAGATGGTGTCCATCATGCCGGGCATGGAGTCGCGAGCGCCGGAACGAACGGCGACGAGAAGGGGCTTTTGGAGGTCGCCGAACTTCTTGCCCATGATTTTTTCCATGTTGGTAACACCGGCTTCCATTTGAGCCTGAAGTTCAACAGGATATGATCGTTTGTTCGCGTAAAAGTAAGTGCAAACTTCGGTTGTGATCGTAAACCCGGGAGGAACGGGGAGCTTAATGCGGGTCATTTCGGCCAGATTGGCTCCCTTGCCGCCCAGAAGGGCCTTCATGGATCCATCGCCGTCTGCTTTATTATTGCCCCAGGTATATACGTATTTCGTCGCTTTTGATGCTTTTGCCATAAATTGATCTGCTATCGGATTTCTGTTCGTGAAAAAACCGAAGAATGAGCCGCGAATCCTAACAAAGAAGGTCGACCTGTCAACGGTTTGTTCGATGGAATAACGAGTAAATGCACGGCTCTGGTTAGGTGTTTAACCGGCATAAGAATTTAGGTCCCTCACAGCCTCTTCATGAAGCGTCGTCCACAGGCAAGCGCAATCACCCCAACTCCTAAAAACAGGCTGGTCGCTGGTTCTGGAACTGCGGTTCCAAATTGGAGATGGTCAATTTCAATCCCCCCACTGGAGTTGCTCACAAAAATGGAGGAAATTCCTCCATTGTTGATTGCCCCAAAAAACCGGTCTTCGGCTGTTTCGCCAGAATTTGAATTGTCGGCCACGTGGGTCGGGAAAACTCCGAGTGAAAGCCCATTTTGATCGAATGCTTGAAAGCTTACCGTCGCGCCAGCACCGGCATCCGTCCATACGAGGCCAGCCCTGGTGGGTAAATTTCCGCTAAAGGTAAAGCGTATCCCGCCTGCACCATCGAGCGAAAAAAAGCTTTTTCCGTTGGTTCCGCTACCATCGATTACTCCATCATCAGCGTCCACCGAATCAGTCAGTCCACCCGGGCCTGTCACGGCTCCTGCGGAAGCGGTTACTCCTGGGATATTGAGGAGTCCATCCTCGAAATTTTCCAGAACCACACTGCCGTATAGAATTTCTGCGGCGAAAGGGCTATTCGAAGGCTGTGTGTAGGAGGAAGGGCCGAGCAAAGTTCCGGCCTGAAGGCTGATGGTCATGGCGGCGAACAAAACGATTGGAGTGCTTCTCATATTATAATCCCTACTACTCTTTTAGTGCCCAGGAGCTTGCGATCTTTGATTGCCAGTGATCCAATGAACGAATTTCTTCATCCTCCGTTTAGCCATCAACAGGAAAAAACAATAATAACAGACCGGAAGAAAGCGAGCTATAAATCATAAGAACGGACCAGACTATTGAACCAGCGGAGAGGCAACCTGCCCTACCGATGGTTCGGCGACGTTAAGCCCACTCTCGAGTGTTAGTGGAGGTGGAAACAGGTGAATTCGTTAATTTGCATTTCATTATCTTTTATCCCTCAGCACTATTTCCTACATCTCCACCGGGAAACACCCCAAAGCCTCCATCTACGAGGCAACAAGCTTACGATCAGGGAGTTGCGATAGATCGAAGCAAACTTAGAACTGTTCAACAATTTGTAACCATTCGTATCCGAACCACGTCTCTTCCTGTGTAACCCACTGCTTTTAAAGCAGAGAATTGTATGAAACTTACCAAAAATACCAGTATTGCATTGTTAAGCGCCCTCCTTGTGGTTGGCGCAACCGAAGTTCGTGCCCAAACCGATACCAAGCCCAAAACCGATACGGCTGCTCCTGCTACTCCAGCTCCTGGCGCAGGTGGACGTCAACGTGGTGCTGGCGGACCTGGTGGTCGCGGTGGCGCAAATGCGATCACAAACATCCTCGCCAAACTTGACTTGACGGCCGAACAAAACGCGAAGCTCAAGCCCATCCTGGAAGAACGAACCAAAAAGATGGCAGAACTCCGCACTCCAGGAACTCCTCCTGATGCTGATTCTCGAGCCAAGATGATGGCTTTGCAAACTGAATATATGGGCAAAATTGAAGCTGTTCTTACAACTGAACAGAAAGACAAGCTCAAGAAGCTTCAGGAAGAAGCAGCCGCTGCCCGTGCAGCTGGCGGCGCAGGTGGTGGTCGTCGCGGCGGTGCCAATGGTGGTGCTCCGGCAACTCCCGCTCCTGGCAAGTAATTTAGAATTGAACATACTTCAATGGGATGGCTTTACCGCCATCCCTTTTTTTATTCCCGATGACGGGGAAATTCCGGCGGCTGCATTCTCCACGAGCTCATTTTGCTCGTGGTTGGCTTCGGATGGTTTTAAAGCGAGGGACATAGCCCTGACTTCCACCAAGGTTTTTGCCAACTGAGTCTGGATCAGGTCCTCTGACGAAAACTTATTATGATCAAGCTGAGCCCCTCCGCTTGTTCTTTCAATGATCTGAAATTGTCGATCCATTGCGTCCAGTTGATTCCTGGCGTTTGCGTTTTCAAGGACTAAAGCGAGGGATTCCAACAATCCGCTGATGGCCTCCACCAGGACCGGAGGAGTTCGCTGTGGGTCGGGTAATTGAGTTCCGAGATGCAGAGCCAGGATATTGAGGGCTCTGGTCACTCGCTGGTTGTAAGTGGTCAGTGCGCTGGCCGACTCGATCTTATTCCTGCGGCTTTCCGGTTCACCCATCAATTTTTCCAATGATGCTGCAGTAAATCGATTTGCGTTTTCGGCTTTTCTCTTGGCAAGCATTGGGCGAAGCAAGGTTTTTGGATCTGCGTTTCTAACGGGGAATAGTGATTGCAGATAATCTCTATTAGCACGAATTGCCGCCACCAGAAGCAGAGGGAATTGTTCCCCTTCCCAAACAGGCCAGAATATCCTGGAGCCCAGAAGCGCCAGCAATCCTCCAGCGAGGGTGGAAACGAACCGCCATGAGGTGAAATAGATTTCCAGAGGTCCGGTGGTTTCAATAATCAAGACCAGCAGCAAGGTCACAAAGAATACTGCGCGGTCGTAGCGTAATCTCAAATAATAGGCGAAAGCGAATCCTGAGGCAGCAGCAGCGATCGCAAGCGCCACAAAGGGGGGATGGATGAATAAAAACACACTGCCGAGCAGGCTCCCGAAAAGTGTGCCTAAAATGCGTTCTGCCGCCTTCTTCCGGGTGGATCCGTAATCCGGTTGCATCACCACGATGATGGTGAAGGCAATCCAATAACCGCGCGGAACCTGAAACCATTTGTAAAGTATCACGGCGAATACGGAGAGGACTGTCATCCTGGCGGCATACCTGACGAGGACTGGGTCGATCCGTTCTGCCGGACTGATCCACGCCGAGAGGGATCGGATTGATCGGGTTCCTAATTCCGGAAGGTTTGCCGGGAGGGCAAATCTTCCTGGCCCGGAATCGGTGGTGGCCGCCAAAGCGTGCCGGATTTTTGGTAAAACCTCGATCATGGCAGTCAAGGAAGACTTGAGTTGCGCCATGGCAAAGTCGCCTGGGGCGACCAACCCCAGTTGCTCCAGCAGGACCTCGATCAAATGTTGAGAGCGACGCAAACGGATTTCCGTCGCAGCAAAATTGTCGGAGCGATACAGCAGGGTCGAGATGCCTGCGGAGCGGGCTGTGTCGCCGAGCGACTTCAATACGGAATCAAGCGCTGGCAATGAACGTTGAACTTCCGGACGCTGAAGAAGCGGCTCGAGCGAAGTGTTTATGGCTACTACGCGCATGGCAAAATGAACGACTTGCCGCCGCATCTCCTCCAAATGCAAGAGAAACTGCGGGGACTTTTTGGCATCGACAGATCCCAGGATTAGAAAAGTTCGATCGAGCGCCAGCCGAAGTTCGGCTTCGGAGTTGGAAAGCTTCAAGGTGGAAGGCGTCGAACCTTTTGCCAACAGGTTCCGAACTTCACCGACCAGATTTGAGGCGGCCACCCAGGTCTCCGCCACTGCGTATCGCAATGGATAGAGGGGTCGAAATATCCAGAGGGTAACATGCAGGAGGGTGGCAAAGACACCACCGATGCAGACGAGGCGCGCCAGGTGCAAACCGCCAGTGAATCCCCCACCCTGAGCCAGGCCGAGCAGAAAAAGCAGAGCGGATGACACTCCAAGGAAGGGCCCATAATCCGAGCTCAAATGCCGCCACAGGCAACTGAGCAGGACGATTAAAAACATGAACACCGCAGCCGATGCCACCATAGAGGCTGCCATGGCACCCAGTACGACGGATGAAGCGGCAACGAGGAGCATGGTGGCCAGAAGGGTTAACCGCACTCCATAAGCGCCTCGCAAGTCTGGCAGAGACAAATTGAGCGCGGCCATAGCTACAAACAATGCTTCACCTGACCGTCCCAGAGAGTGAAACACGAGCAAGGGAACCAATATCGAAATCGCTGCCCGCAGTCCCTTAGCGAGGTCGGGATTCAAGGCAAGACGCTCGATCAAATCAGTGGAAGGCCGCAGAAATGCCATATATAAACCGGGGCGAACCCTTCGCCGCCCCAACATACTGTCCAATCTCCAAATCTTCCACCTTTCCCAATGCGAAAGACTGCCATTTAAAAACGATGCGGGCCTGTTCGACCCGTTCATTCAAACCGGTCCAGGGCTTTAAGTCATGCTGTTCCAGGTGGACAGAATGCGGAGTCCATGAAACGTATTATCCACTTTTGTTAATATTATTTACTT
>JAQGOY010000131.1 GCA_028293375.1 Verrucomicrobiales bacterium
TGCTGACGATGCTTTTTGAAACCGGGCATCCATGGATCACTTTTAAAGACCCTTCCAACGTTCGTTCACCGCAGGATCACGTGGGGGTGGTCCATAGTTCCAACTTATGCACGGAGATTCTCCTCAATACTTCTGCGGAAGAAACAGCAGTATGCAATCTTGGGTCGATTAACCTGGTGGCGCACTGCAATCAAACAGGCCTGGATGAAAAGCAAATTCAAACGACGATAAAAACAGCCATGCGGATGCTCGACAATGTCATCGACATCAACTTCTATCCCACGCCCGAGGCCAGGAATTCCAACATGCAACATCGACCTGTGGGTCTCGGGCTGATGGGTTTTCAGGACGCACTCTATAAATTGAGATTGCCCTATGCCAGTCAGGAGGCGGTTGAATTCGCAGATTCGAGCATGGAATTAATATCTTTCCATGCCTTGTCAGAATCGGCGGAACTGGCGAAAGAACGCGGAGCTTACAGTAGTTTTCAAGGTTCTAAATGGAGCAAAGCTTTGCTTCCGCTGGACACTATTTTACTGGTGGAGAGGGAACGGGAGGAAAGAGTCGATATGGATCGAACCTCGCGCCTGGATTGGGACTCGGTAAGAAGAGCGATCTTGCAGAACGGGCTGCGCAATTCCAACACCATGGCAATTGCCCCGACCGCGACGATTTCCAACATTATCGGAGTAGGGCAATCCATCGAACCGACGTATAAAAATTTATTCTCCAAGGCAAACCTCAGTGGGGATTTCACTGCGCCGAATCGATTTCTGGTGGCTGATTTGAAAGCCCTGGATTTGTGGGATGACGCCATGTTGGATGATCTCAAGTATTTTGATGGATCCATCCAGGAAATCGAAAGAATTCCCGCCAACATCAAGCTCCTGTATCGAACTGCATTCGAAATCGAACCCTCGTGGTTAATTGAGTGCGCCAGCAGAAGGCAGAAGTGGCTGGATATGGGCCAGTCCTTAAACCTCTACCTCGCCAAGCCAAATGGAAAGCAACTGAGCGATATGTACTTGATGGCGTGGGAAAAGGGGTTGAAAACAACTTACTATTTACGGTCGCTCGCTGCCACACAGATTGAAAAATCGACCACGGATATCAATCGCCGCGGATTGCAGCCGAGGTGGATGAAAAACAAAAGTGCTTCAGGAGACATCGTTGTCCAAAGAGCAGGCGAAACGCTTCGAGAAGGCATTGACCAAGTCGAAATAAAGGCGTGCTCGATAGACAACCCCTCGTGTGAGGCCTGCCAGTAAATGAATTTTGATTGAGTGGCGGGAAAGACCGTGAAAATCGGCCACAGTCGCGCTGCGGTAACGAGATACAACTCCCCTACTCCGCCCACCCTGTCGGTGAGGAAGAGAAAAGCCAATCGGTCACCCGGTGAAGGCAGAGGAGAAGGCGAAACGAAAGTTTCACAAGCTCGAAGTCCGAACACCCGTCCTCAATCGCAACAGACAGCCCGATCGCTTGAATGCGAGCTGAAAATGAAAAACGAAATCCGAACACATAATCTGGGCTTCCCCCGCATAGGGACGAAGCGTGAACTAAAACGAGCGTTGGAATCCTATTGGTCAAAAGTGATCACCGAGGATCAATTGTTGGAAACGGCCAAAGAGATTCGAGCGCAAAATTGGAAAAAGCAAAAGGCAGCTGGAATCGACCTCATTCCGTCCAACGATTTCAGCCTTTACGACCAAATGCTCGACATGAGCGTCCTGGTAGGAGCCATTCCTGAAAGGTTTCCGCATCACGGAGGAATGGTGAATCTGGCCACCTATTTTGGAATGGCGCGGGGGACAGGAAAAGAGAAATCCGGTTGCGAGAGCTGTTCCAGTCCTGCCACAGCAATGGAGATGACCAAATGGTTTGATACCAATTACCATTATTTGGTTCCAGAATTCCACGAGGAACAAAAATTTCACATCTCATCCACCAAACCTTTCGCCGAGTTTCAGGAAGCTCTGCGCCTTGGAATTCAGACCATGCCAGTGCTCAT
Organism: Verrucomicrobiales bacterium; assembly: GCA_028293375.1. Lineage (GTDB taxonomy): Bacteria > Verrucomicrobiota > Verrucomicrobiia > Limisphaerales > JAQGOY01 > JAQGOY01. Next base: position 2,012 of record JAQGOY010000131.1, read on the forward strand.
TGGGCCGATCACGTTTTTGCTGCTTGGAAAAAATCGTGCAAAATCAGGGACATCGCACAATCCATTGACTCTCCTGGACGAGTTATTGCCTGTGTATACGAACATACTGACGAAACTTCAGGAGCTGGGCGCGGAGTGGATTCAAATGGACGAACCAGCACTCTGCCTGGATTTAACGAATGAGCAACGAAAGGCATTTTCAACAGCGTATGGAAAAATTGGAACGACGAGTCCTGGTTTAAAAATAATGCTTACCACTTATTTTGGTGACCTGCGCAATAACCTGGAAACGGCGTGCGCCCTGCCAGTTGCTGGTATTCACTGGGATGCAGTACGGGGTGGCCAGGAGCTCGATCTACTTTTGACGAAGCTGCCGGAAGAGATGCTGCTCTCCATCGGTGTGGTGGACGGCAGGAATATTTGGACGAACGATTTCAAGAGTTCATTGGATCAACTTGAAATTGCGAGTGAACGGATTGGGCTCCAGCGCGTGATCGTATCGCCTTCGTGCTCACTTCTTCATTCGCCACTGACTTTAAACGAGGAAAGGAAGCTCGATGGGGAAATAAAAAGTTGGCTGGCATTCGGCGAAGAAAAGTTAGTGGAAGTGACGACGCTTTCGAAAATACTTCACAAAATCGGAGACCAGGAACAGCTTGCCGAGAATACGAAGGTAAACGTATGGAGAAAAGCCAGTCCTCGCATCCACAACTCTAAAGTAAAAAACGAGGTGGCGAATATTTCTGAAAAGGTTTGGGAGAGAAAGAGTTTGTTTGAACGGCGAAAGAAAAAACAGCAGGCACGGCTTCAATTACCTCTCTTTCCCACCACGACGATAGGATCGTTCCCCCAAACGGTGGAAATACGAAGCGCGAGGGCAAGATACAAGAAAGGTGAACTTAGCCCGGCGGAGTATGATCGATTTCTTGCAGAGAAAACCTCCGAGTGTGTCCGATGGCAGTCAGAAATAGGTTTGGACGTGCTGGTTCACGGAGAATTCGAGCGCAACGACATGGTGGAGTATTTCGGTGAACAGCTCGCAGGATTTGCCTTCACTGAAAATGGGTGGGTTCAGAGTTACGGTTCCCGGTGCGTCAAGCCACCCATCATTTTCGGGGATGTTCATCGACCAGAGGCGATGACTGTGCGATGGACCAAATTTGCCCAATCCCTGACAGATAAACCGATGAAAGGGATGTTAACCGGACCCATTACCATCCTGCAGTGGAGCTTTGTGCGTGACGATCAGCCGAGAGAATTGACCGCTCGGCAAATAGCACTGGCGCTTAGAAAAGAAGTCCTGGATTTGGAGTCGGCAGGCATTGCCATCATCCAAATTGATGAACCGGCGTTGCGTGAAGGGTTGCCACTTCGCCATGCAGACTGGGATCATTATTTGAAATGGGCAGTCGATGCCTTTCGGTTAACTGCGAGCGGAGTCCGAGACGACACTCAAATACACACGCATATGTGCTATTGCGAGTTCGACGACATCCTGGAGAGTATCGCGGCACTGGATGCAGATGTGATATCCATAGAAACCTCGCGGTCGAACATGGAGTTGATCGGAGCGTTCGCAAACTTTCATTATCCGAACGATATTGGTCCCGGGGTTTGGGACATTCATTCGCCGCGAATCCCTTCCATTGAGGAGATATTGAGCCTTATCAAAGCTGCCGCGAACGTAATCCCGAGGGAAAAGCTCTGGATCAATCCGGATTGCGGATTAAAAACACGCCATTGGTCAGAGGTCAAAGAAACTCTTACCTCCCTGGTTGCTGCTGCACGCCACGCCCGTGAACTCATATAATTGGGCGGTTATCCATATTTAAAAACAACAAATTCAAACGAAACAATCCCCTATGTCCTGTTGCAACTCCCCCTCTTCAAGATCACACAGCCACGATCTAAACAAAAGAATCCAGGCTGAAGACAAAAGACTGCTCAATTGCCAGGCAGTGGACGTCAATCAACTCATGCCACTTAAATACAAATGGGCCTGGGAGCACTATCTGAACGGTTGCGCCAACCACTGGATGCCGTCCGAGGTGCCGATGCAAAAAGACATTGAACTTTGGAAATCGAATAAATTGAGCGCTGACGAACGCCAGGTAATCATGAGAAACCTGGGATTTTTCAGCACCGCAGAAAGCCTTGTGGGAAATAACATCGTCCTCGCGATCTTTAAACACATCACCAATCCCGAGGCGCGCCAATACTTGTTGAGGCAAGGTTTCGAGGAGGCTATTCACACCCACACCTTTCATTACATCTGTGAGTCCCTCGCGCTTGACGAACGCGAGGTTTTTAACATGTATCACGAGGTCAATTCCATTCGCGACAAGGATGTCTTCGAGATGAAACTCACTGAGGATATATTACGGCCCGATTTCAACACGGCGTCGCTTGGGGGAAAGCAAACCCTGGTGAAAAATCTGGTTGGATTCTATGTGATCATGGAAGGAATATTCTTCTACAGCGGATTTGTCATGATGCTGGCTTTCCATCGCCAAAACCGAATGACAGGGGTTGGAGAACAATTCCAATACATAATGAGAGATGAAACCATTCATCTGAATTTCGGAATCGATCTGATCAATGGAATCAAGGCCGAAAACGGAGAGATATGGACGCCAGAATTCCAGGAGGAACTGACAGGACTGATCGAGGAAGCAGTAGAACTGGAGGTGGCTTATGCAGAAGATTGCCTGCCGCGAGGAATATTGGGGCTGAACGCGAATCTGTTTCGAGATTATGTCCAGCACATTGCAGATCGAAGACTGGAAAGACTTGGGATTTTGCCAAAATACGGATCTCAAAATCCATTTCCCTGGATGAGCGTAACTATTGATCTGGGCAAGGAAAAGAACTTCTTCGAAACGAGAGTCACGGAGTATCAAACGGGAGGGTCA